>JAISAX010000940.1 GCA_031266495.1 Opitutaceae bacterium | reverse complement strand
TTGTTGGGTGGGGGCGCCCGCTAACGGGGCGGGGGGGGGGGGGGGGGGGGGGGGGGGGGGGGGGGGCGCCCCCGGTCAGGTTTTGGCGGAGCGGGGAATACGGACGAAAACACCTTTGCCGCGAACGCTGTGGAGGAGTCCTTCAGCGGCGAGGGTTTTGATGGCGCGGCGAACGGTGGATTCGCTGACGTCGTGGCAGAGGCGAGCGATGTCGCGACCGGTGGGGATCAGGTCGCCCGGAGCATATTCACCGGAGTGAATCAGGGAACGGAGAAGGGAGAGGACTCGCTGAAACGGAGACAAATCACTGAGTATCAGTGATTTGCCGGGGGGGGGGAGGGGTAAAATTAGTAGATGAGGGCAACATGGGAGACATGGGAGCGGTGCTGGATTTGGAAAACGGGAAGGACCATGAGGTTTTTCCGGAGAAAGGAAAGATGGATTCTGCTAGACACGTCCAGCAGGGTGCGACCTGTGATGAAGTCGGTCAGTCAGTCAGTAAACCTCAAGCAGCAGCGGCGTCATCGGCAACAGGGTAATCCCTTGCGGATCGAGTTGCCGACCGCTGACAAGATCTCGTGCGTGAGTGACTTTCCCGATCATGACCGTCTGCGGCTTTGACAGCATGTTGGTGAGTGGAACCAGGAGGCGCCCGGGGTGGTCGGGCGACGGGGCCGCGCTGTATTCGATTCCCCAGGCCGGCTGTTTGTCCAGGGTTCGCAAGGATACGGGCGGCGTGTATCCTTGTTTTGTTACAAGGTCCAGGAGTCGGCGGAAGAGGACGAGATCGTTTTCGCCCGCGTCGCGCTTGAGCGTGGCGATGTTGATGCCGGAGGGGGGGGAGGGGAGGGGACGATCCCAGGCATCGCGCGCCAGATTGTCCGCCGGGGTGGTTGTAACGGAAATCACATGACCGCCGCCGGACGTGAAGCGCGCCAGGGAGGCGGGCGTAGTGCCCTGGATATGACGGGCGGCGGGAATGACGATCCAGCGGATGTTGCGGTTGACCGGGGTGCGCTGGCCGGTTGCGAGCTGGTGCTCGCTGATAAATGTGGGACGAAGCCCGGCAAAGGTCAGGGCGGCGTGCGCGGCGCGCAGTGTTTCCAGATAGTCGTCGCTCCAGTAAATCGACGCGGGTGAATAGAGGATGGCAATCGGGGAGGGGGATTGGTTGATCGCCGCAAGTTCGGGGGCCAGGCGGTTGACGTCCAGCATGAGGCGGGAGGCGGCGAAGATGTTGGCGGGGCGCATGTAGATGCTGCCGGCGGTGGAGGTCTCGTTGCCGGTTTCCTCCCATACCCAGATGGTGGTGGCGGCTTGATGATGGAGCGCGCCTTGCCAAAGGGTGGCGTAGGTGTGCGCGGGAGTGATGGTGGTGGCGGGGCTGTTGTCCCGGATGATGTGGTTTTCCGAATTGAAGACGGGTTGCCCCTGGAAGGAATGCAGGAGGTCGTACCACATTTGCATGGGTTGCCATTGCCAGGCGTATTCACCGGCGGGTTCATGACGGGTGCCGGCATCACAACCGGCCAGATCGGTGAGGCGGGTTATTTTTTCCGGATCGATTCCGAGTCCGAATGCGGAGCGGGTGAAGATGGTGGGCATGATCTTGGTATGCGTGAGGACGTCCGGAGCCGTTTGTTTGACGAGATCGCGCAACCAGCGATGCCAGTCGGCAAAATGTTCCTGGTTGAAAATTGCCCAGTCGAAGTAGAGCCGGCGCAGGCCAATGTCGGGGGAGTCTTTCGCGCCGGGGTCCGGGGGGGGGACATCGGAGTGGCGCGCGTGGCGCGTGCCGTATAACCGGTTGAGCCGGGACAGGTTCGGGTGCCGGGATTCGAGGAATTGCGTCCATGCCTGGCGCGTCCAGCGGTCATGCCCGCTGTTGGCCCAGAGTGGTTCGTTGGAGAGGCAGACGGAGAAGAGGGCCGGATTGTCTTTCGCGCGCGAAACGATGCCGCGTACCCATTTTTCGGTGACATCGGACGCGGCGGGATGGTCGATGTTGTGGGTGATGAAGCCGGGGAGGCGTTCCAGCCGCATGTCGGGATGTTTTTTCCTGGCCCATGCGGGAAAGTAGTGCGGGGAGAGCAGGGCGTCGAGTTGCATGCCGGAGTTTCGCGCCGAGTGGAGGGCGTCCAGGATCGTGGCGGCGGCACGGGGATTGAGGGCGCCGTCTTCATCAATGGCGCGCGGGCCTTGTTCGCGCTGGATCAGGGTCGCGCCGATTCGCGGGAACCAGGGGAGGTCGCGGGCCGCACCGTCAAAATGTCCGTATCCGTAAAAGAAGAACGGGCGCCGGTGTCCGGCTTCGGGACGGGGCGCCGTCGCCGTTGCCGTTGCCGCCGTTGCTGTCGCGCCGGGAGATGTGGTTGCGGTCAGGATACCGTTTTCAATGGCGCCGGTGCCGGGTGCGGGGCGGGGGACCGTGCTGGCGGGAATGGCGCCTGAGCGAAGGGAGGCGAGGCGGGTTTCCGCCGCGTCGATGACTGTTTCCAGTTCCTCGACTTGCATGAGGGACCATTCTTCGTTCTGGCGGCGGCGTTTGAGCCGGATGGATTCGAGGCGGTCGATGAAGCGGTCGATGATTGCCTGCGCCGCGCGGAGTCCGGAGTCGGCCCGGAGTGCTTCCGGCGACTGGCGCAGGCTGGAGCGCAGGGCGTCGGCCCTGGTTTTGATCGTCGCGAGTTTCGGGGCGATCTGGCGTTCAAAGTCGAGCCGGGGCAGCCGGGTTTGCGCGACGGGTTCGTTCGCTTCGCCGGTTATGCGAAGGGAGATGTCGCGGCCTTGCGGGAGCAGTTTCGCGGGGATGAGAAAGTGGGTGGCGCGTGAATGTGCCGCAGGCAAGGCGGCGAGCCGGTGGGTCAGACGCAGGG
>JAISAX010000930.1 GCA_031266495.1 Opitutaceae bacterium | reverse complement strand
GATGTATTTGTTTTTCAACGACGGCGTCGGAGAACGATACCGGCAACGAGGAGCGCGCCAAGTCCGCCAAGGAACGCGGCTGCGCGTGGTTCGGGGATCTGGCTGATGGTCAGGCCGTCGAGGGTGTAGGCCCAGTTGGCGTTGTCGGTGTTGGCAAGGGTATTGATGTGAAAATAACGTCCGTTGGAACCAAGGTTGTCGGCGGTGGAACGAAAATTGAGGAGCCCGGATGTGTAAACGGTGCTGGTGTTGGATGGCGCAATGGAGGTTTCCCAATTTTTCCCGTCGGGGTTGACGCTGATGGTGAACGTGTAGGTAACACCGGTCTGGATAACAATGCCGCTGTCAATGTAAGTAACCGCTTGGGATGCATCCTGATTTCCATTACCCCACTGAAGTTTCTTGCTGCCTCCGGGAATCTGGAAAGCCCAGGAGTTGGTGACTCCGCCGACCGCGGAACCGGCGATGGCGGCGGGTGTTTCAAAGATGCCGAAATAATCGTTGCTGGCGGAGAATTTGGTGAGGTCGGTGAAGGTCAGGGAAAAGCTCAGGGTGTAGGCTTTGGTGGTGTCGATGAGCGCGTTGTCGCCGCTGTTTTCATAGGCGCGGTTGAGGGAACTGCGAGCGGCGTTGGCGCCGCCGGCAATGCTGACAGAGAGTGCCTCGTTAGTGACCGAAGTGGTCAGGGTGGCGTCGGTTTGGGCGGTGCTCCAGGCGGTTTTCCAGCCATCGCCGGGGACGCCGGTGAACTGATGCGAGGCGTCGGCGGTGCCGGTGCCGCCGGTGAAATCGGCGACGATGGTCGCGGCGGCGCAGGGGCCGATGGCAGAAAGACCGGCGGCGGAAAGAAGGAGCGGGAAGAGGACCGCGAGCGGGTGTGGCGTTTTTGTGCGTGTTGAAGTTTGCATAGGATTGATGAAAGAGGGGAATAAACCAGCAGTGCGTTCGCGGTTGCAAGGCGGTCGTGGCTCATCACGATGAGCCGGCATGTCGAACCAGCGTGCCATCGCCGCCGAACTCGGGTTGAACCAGGCCACCGTGTCGCTGGCGTTGCGCGGGCATCCGTCGATCCCGGAGCGGACGCGGCAGCGGGTGGAGGAGGCGGCGCGACGGCTCGGTTACCGGCCCAACGCCTATGTGTCGTCGCTGATGGCGCGTATCCGCGCCGGTAGGCCAACAGCGGCGAATGGATGCATTGCCATCCTGATGGAGGCGCGTTCGGCGGCGGAGTCGTTGGCGGTGACAAGCGAGATCTACCGGAGGCAGCACGCCGGCATGTTGGCGCGGGCGGCGGAGCTGGGATTTGACACCGAGTGTTTTTACCTGCGCGCTCCCGGAATGAGCGACCGCAAGCTGGACCGCATCCTTGATGCGCGCGGCATCACGGGGCTGGTGCTGGCGGCGCCGAAGGCGGGGTCGGTGCCGGTGCGGCTGTCCTGGGAACGGTATGCGCTGGCGACGGTGGCCTACACCTGGCGGCACTGCGTGGAGACGCACCGGGTATCGACCGATTACCGGGACCAGATCGATGTCGTGTTCCGGCAACTGCTGCAACGCGGGTACCGGCGGATCGGGGTGGTGTTGCCGAGGCTGGCGCTGTACGGGCGCAGTCCTGTATTTTATTGGCAATACAAATTGAAGGAAGGCCTGGAGAAAGGTCAGGAGAGGCAGCCGGTGCCGGTGTTTTTGGGAAGGCCGGGAGAGACGCCGCCGGAGGAGTTCCGGCAATGGTTCCGGCGGGTGCGTCCGGATGCGCTGGTTTGCCAGACGGGGGTGGAGACGGAGTGGCTCGACGCGATGGGCATGCGTGTGCCGGAGGATGTCGGGCTGGTGTGCGTGAATCGCCCGCTGGCGAGCCGGTTTTCCGGCGTGGAGGAAAATTTCGAGGTGATCGGCGGCATGGCGATGGAACTGGTGGCCAACCAGATCATCCACAACGAGCACGGCCTGCCGGCGCACCCGCGCAGCATCCTCATTCGCGGGACGTGGGTCGAGGGAGCGACGCTGCGGACGCAGACGCTGCGACCGGCGGAATAGACGATGATGGCAACACCTCCGACGCCCGGGAGCCGGGCTGCGGTCACACGTCGCCCTTGCGGCGGCGGGTGTCCTTGTCGGATTTTTCCATCGGGATTTCGTTGTCCGTGCGCAACATGAGGACGGGCGTCTTCGATTTCACCCAGACCTGCTGCTCCTTGTAGTGCTTGGCGGGGACGTTCTCGATGGCATCGCCCATCGTTTCGGCGGGGAGCATCCGGCCTTTTTTCGTGGTGTTGAATTCGTAGGCGGCCTTGTGAATGCGCTCCTGCGTGGTGAGCACGCTCTCGTTTTCCGGGATCTGCAGCACCCAACCGGTGAGGTCGTTTTCCGGAAGCGTGCCCTCGGGATCGCTGATCAGGATGCACCACTGCTTCTTGACCGGTGGCGGCTTCTCCTCGTCAACCTCCGGCTGGGCAATCTGGTTGATGTCCTCGAGTATCTGGCGCAGGAGGGCGGGATCGACCTGGTTCTTCTTGAGGACTTCGGCAACCTTGTTGACTTCGATTTTCGGCATGACTGTTTGAACGGATTTAAGGGCACCAAGGCAGACATGTCGCTGTCAGGCGGCAATCAAAACATGAACGACTCTTCCTCTGCCACCTCCTCCGCCACTTCTTCCGCCTCCTCCTCCGCCACCTTCTCCGGCGTGGCCCAGCGGGCCGACGAACTGTTCGATGTCGTTGATGATCAGGATCGTGTCGTGCGTCAGGAGACGCGCGCCGAGGTTCACCGCCAACGCCTGCTGCACCGTGCGATTCATGTGCTGGTGTTTGACCGGGCAGGACGGATTCTTCTCCAGAAACGTTCGATGGCCAAGGATTCGGAGCCGGGGCGCTGGGCGTCGTCGTGCTCGGGCCACGTCGATGCCGGCGAGGATTACGACACGGCCGCCGTGCGCGAACTGGCCGAGGAAATCGGCGTGCGGGTCGCGGAGGCGCCGCCGCGCTGGTTGCGCGCCGGGCCGTGCCGGGAAACGGGCCGGGAGTTTGTCTGGGTTTACCGGCTGGAGCACGAGGGGCCGTTCGCGCTGCACCCGGCCGAGATCGACGACGGCCGCTGGATCACGCCCGGGGAACTCGCCAGCGAGGTCGCCGAAAACCCGAAGGCCTTTGCGCGCTCGTTCCTGTACCTGTGGGGGCTGCTGCGGGAGCGGGAGAAGAGCGGGGCAGCCACGGCCCCCTGATTTTCAGCCCCCTGTTTCGGCTTTCGGCCTTTCCGCTTTTCAGTTTTCGGTCTTTCCGCTTTTTTCTCCGTCCCATGTCATCCGTCGCTGAATCCGAAAAGCCGTTTGTTTTTATCTGTGGAGCCGATGATTTTCTCGTCAACCGGCTCGGCAAGGCGCGCTACGAGGAGCTGGCGCAAGGCGTGACGGACGAATTCTCGCGCGAGGTCGTCAGCGGCTTTGCCAACAATGTCGGCGAGGTGGCCGAAGCGGTGAACCGGTTTCGCGAGAGCGTGCAGACGATTTCCATGTTCGGCGGACGGCGCGTGGTCTGGCTGAAAGATGTGAACTTCCTTGCCGACACCGTCACCGGCCGCGCCGAAAGCACGCTGCGACTGGTCGAGGATCTCCAGCAAATCCTCGGTTCGATCAATCCGGCGGAGGTGTCGGTTGTGGTCACGGCCGCGCCCGTTGACCGGCGGCGGGCGTTTCCCAAATGGTGCGAGAAGACCGCCGCCTCCACGCTCGTGGGCGGCGACGCCGACAGCGCCGGAGACGCGCTTGCCAGCGTGGTCATGGCCGAAGCCCGCGAACAGGGTGTGACGTTTGCCGAAGGCGCGATGCAGATGCTGCTCGCCCGCACCGGCGCCAACACCCGGCTGCTGATCGAGGAGGTGCGCAAGCTCGCCGCCTATGCGGGCGACGCCGCCGACGGCGCCGGCCGGCCCGCGGTGATCGAGGAAGCGCATGTGGAAGAGATCACGCCCAACGTGGCCGAGGGAGATTTTTTCGAGGCGGCGGAGGCGTTTTTTTCGGGCAACCTCAAGTGGACGCTCGACGCGCTGCACCGGCATTTCTACGCGGGCGAGCATTCGCGGCCGATCCTCTCGGCGCTGCTTAACCGCAATCGCATCCTCATCCAGGTGCGCGCCCTCCTCGACGCGGGTGGCGTGCGCATCGGCGGGCGCGGTCTCGATGGCCTGCCGCACGCGAAGGGCGTTTACGAACATCATTTCGTCGGCGCCACGGAAAAGAGTTCCTACAACGTTTTTACACAAAACCCGTGGTATGTGGGCAAGCTTGCCGGCGGCGGGAAAGCACTACCGTCGTTGCGCAGGCTGATCGACAACCAGCAGGAATTCATCCGCGCCTTCGAGGAAGTGGTGCAGCGTCCCAACGAACAGGAAGACGTGCTGCGCGAGATGGCGGTGCGCTGCCTGTCGGGAGCGTGAACGGACGAAGGCCGGGGGGGAGGGGGGGGGGGGGAGGGCGACACGCCTCCGGCGTCTCCGGTGTTTTTGATTTTACACAACGGATGTTACGCGGAACGACGTGGCACGGGCTTCCAGCCCGTGGACGGATCGGCAGTAAAGCGCCGCCTCCCTGCTCACCTTCGTGTCATTCACTGTAAACAACTGTCATTCTCTCAAACAAAT
>JAISAX010000903.1 GCA_031266495.1 Opitutaceae bacterium | reverse complement strand
ATACACACACGCACGCACACCGCCACTTCGCCGCATTCCCATGAAAAAACAAATCCACGAAGTGACCCTCGGGCAGACGGAGCGTGCCCGCGCCGCATTCACGCTCATCGAACTGCTGGCGGTCATTGTCATTATCGGCATACTCGCGGGCATCGTTATCAGCGTGGTTTCGCCCATCCGCCAGAAAGCCCGGACCACGCAATGCCTCTCCAACATGCGACAGGCCGGGCTGGCGTTTTCGCTCTACGCAAACGACAACCGCAACCTGTTGCCCGTCCAGAAAACCGACAACCTCGGCGTCGATAACGACGCCGGTTGGGTAAAACAAATAAAACCCTGGTGCGACACCCGGACACTGCTCTGTCCCGAAAGCAAGGCGCCGTATCCAAGTGTCAGTTACTATTACAACTCCTTCGCCTCCACCTTCTCGCTTCCCGGTCGCGGACCGGTGAGCCAGACCGAGGCATCGGCGGCCCCGGCGCGTTATATCCTGCTGCTCGACGGATGCCTGAACATTGCCAAGCCGGGAATGGGCTCCTACATCATCACGGTCGTGGATGTTTCTTACACGGGCCTGCGTCCGCACCCGCTCGGCAGCGAACGCAACGGAGGCCGCACCGTGCTCTTCATGGACGGACACGTGAGCCTCGTCCGCGCGTATCCGGAAAACGCCCTCAACTGGAAACAACTCCAATGGCCAAACGGCGCGGGCGGCGGCTGACAAAACCGCGCTCTCTCGTCTCCCCCCCCTCCCCCCCCCGTCCGACGTCCCTGTTTTCCGATCAACATGAAACTCCCCCGACACCTCTTTGCGTCCGCGCTCGCCGCGTGTTTCGCCGCAAATTCCCCGCGCGCCGCCGAAATCGCGGAGCAGCCAACGGTCTGGGCGCATTACACGCCCTGGCATACGCCCCTCAATTCCCCGATCTCGGCGTATTCTTACTACAACTACCCGATCTTTCGTTCCTCCGGCAACGACAGGGACGACTGGACCGAAGAGTTTCGCCAGGCCAGGGCGCAAGGCATCGACGGATTTTTCACGGACATCGTATTCAAACCGGAAGGACGCCCCGCCTTCGACGACACCACGCGCAAAATGCTGCAAGCCGCCGAAGGCACCGGTTTTCTGATCGGCCTCTGCCTCGACGTGAAAACCACCGTTGAAATCCAGACACGCGAACTCGCGCGGATGCTCTCCGCATATGGCGCGCATCCCAACTACCCGCGACACCACGGCAAACCCGTCGTGGCAACCTACACCTGGGGCAGTTGGACGCCTGCCGAATGGGCGCAAATCCGCGCCGCCCTCAAATCTGCCGGACACGACATTTACCTGATCGCCAACGTTGACCCCGGCTACGCGAAACTCGCGTCCGACCGCCTTGAATCCTATTCCCCGTATTTCGATAGTGCATACGCCTTCTCCCTCGCCGGCCTCAACGGCATGGGACGCCGGCAAATGGCCGATCTCGTCGCCGGCACCGCCCGCGCCCAAGGCAAAGACTACATGGCGACCCTTTACCCCGGCTACTACGGAGCCTGGCTCAACGGACGAAACGATTTTTACCAACCCCATCGCGGTTTTGACCAACTCCACGATACCTTCCTCGCCATCCGCCCGGGCCGCGACCGCTGGCTGCACCTCACCACATGGAACGACCACGACGAAACCAGTCTCCTCCCCATGCTCTTCACCACGGCCAATCCCCTTCTCATCAAAGCCTATACCGACAACTTCAAAAACATCGCCCCCACCTCGACGCTCCCCGACATCTGCCTCGCTTGGCACCGTGAAGTGATCCCCGGCACCCTGCTTCGCATCGAAGCCATCAACCTCCCCGGCCTCGCCCGCGCCCCCGTTTCCGTAAAAGGCCGCCTGCTGGACCGCGACGGGAAAACCGCTGCCGTCCTCAACCCCCGCGACCTTGACCCCGCCGCATTCGACCGCACCGAATGGCTGATCCCCACAAGCCGCCTCGCCCGTTCGCCCTTCCTCGTCCCCGAAATCACAATCAGCAGCCCGGGCTTTGAGCACACCGCAAAACTCCCCCCCATCCTGCTCGTCAACGGCTGGCAGCAAAACGCGGTGACCGTAAAAATTCCCGTCCGCCAATACCTGAATCTGCAAAACACCCTCACCATCCGCGCCACGTCCCCTGAAACGATCGAAGCCAACATCACCTTCGACAACTCCGGCTCCGACGCCGGCTCCGACGCCGCCGGCACCATCGCCACCGCCACACTCTTTCGCAACGACCGCCCTGTCGCCCCCGTCGGCCCGTCAACCCACGGCAAAACCCTGATGAACCTCTACCTCAAAGGCGCGCAGGACTACACCATTACCACCGATACCGGCGAGTTTCTGGACGCCACCCGGAAATTCTCCGAAAAAAACTCTCCCGATTTTTCCGTCTCGCCCCGCTCGCTCACCTCCCGCCGCTCGTTAGCCTGGGCTCCCGCCGGCGTACTCTGTGCCGTAAAACCCGATACACAATTCACTCTCACCTCGCCCGGCAAGGAACCTCTGCGCATGACCGCCCGCGAACTCGCCACGAAAGAACTCCTGCACTACGGAAAACTGCAGGCGGAGTTTTTCCCGGCAGACCCGACCAACCAGAATCACCCTCCGTTGAACAACCGGAAGGGAAACTACACGATATCGTTGCTCAGCTCCGCGCAACGGGTTTCCGACATGTTTTACGTGCGCTACGAAACCACGGACGGCCGAGTCGCCCTCTCGGACATCATCTATCCCTTTGCCCCCAAAAACAGACTACAGCCGGCAACCGTCGTCGAAACCTCGATCAACCTCGAAACCAGTTCGGGTGCGAGCGGCATGAAAGGAGAATCCGAATACCTCTCCAAAGACATCCCCTTTCGCGCCCCGTCGGTTGTTGCGACGCAAATACCGCCGGAGTCCATTCGTTCCGGACACTGGAGCTTCGATGGCCACGGACGGGACACCCTGGGCGACATGCCTGTCACCATCTCCATCCCGGCAACCTGCTTTGCGGAACAATCCGGAAGACCGGGCAAATTTCTCGAACTGGACGGCACCCACCCCATCAAGATGCGCCTCCGCACGTGGCCCATTGGCAATGCCACCGTCGATTTCATGCTGAACCCCGCGCCCCTCCCTCCCCCCCCCCCTCCCGCCTCTCCCGCCGCCCCTGCCCCTCCCGCCGCGATCCAGTCGATCATCGGCAGACGAGGCTGGAGCGACGCCATCAACATCAACCTTCTCCCCGACGGTCGCATCGAAGTCATCCGTGACGGCAACGAAACCGTTCCCGTTGAAAAACTCGTCAGCAAAACCCCGCTACTCTTCGGACAATGGAGCCGTCTCCGTGTGACCAACGACAGCACACGTATCCGCATTTACATTAACAACCGGCTCGACGCCGAGGCCCCGATTCGTCCGGCCCGCAGTTACGGCAACTCGACCTGGTTTGTCGGAGGCGGTTACAAGGACTACGCCAACTACCGCGGCAAGATCGACGACCTGACCGTACACGGCGCCGCCCTTGCGCCAGGCGATTGAAGCCGGCGCAGAAGTGGCGCGGGCTTTTTCCGCCAATCGCCCGCAGACGGCGCGGAGCGCCGCCCTGAAACAAGGGGGAGAGGCACCTCCCGCAGAAGCGGGCGAGACGCCCGCGCCACTTTTTCTGCCAATCCGGCGGCTTCGCCGTCTCACGAGCAAGATGCCCGTGCCACGGCTTTGCTTGCGCATGTCCCGTTTTCGCGGGAGGTCCAGAGAGAACTTGACCCATAAGAGAGTCGAGGAAGACAGGAGGGAGAAGGAGGATGCGTGGGGGAAGGAGAGGAGAGCGCATGGCGAGGAGATCAGCCGGAGCGAGATTG
>JAISAX010000899.1 GCA_031266495.1 Opitutaceae bacterium | reverse complement strand
GAAGAGCAGCAGGCAGGGGAGGGGGGGGGGAGGGGTTGTCATGGAGTGGGGTGAAAGTGTTTTCGCCTGTCGTCGTTGGTGGCGAGATCGGTGGCATTGATCGTCGCGACGTGGCCATCCGCGAAACCGCACATGATTTTCCCGGGGTTGCCGCGGTCGCAGGGGACCTGGGTCGATGTGCCGCCGATGTATCCGATACCAAGATACCAGGTCGAGCGCTCCGGCGCGGAACCGGGCGCGACAGGGCAGACGAGGACGCAGCGCGAGGGTTGCGCAATGGCGGTGGTGTCGAGCGCGCCGGTGTCCTGTGCCCGGATGACGTTGGCGTTCGCGCCATAATCGGACATCGAGTGGTGGTTGCCATCGCCCAGGAACGGATCGAGTAAAATCGCGCTCTGCATGTCGGCGCTGGTGCTGTCGTGAAAGATTTTCCCGACAGCGGTTTTGGGTGACAACAGGGGCAGCAGGGTCTTCGGCCAGAGCGGGGCATCGAAACCGGTATTGTTGCCCTGGAGCGGATATTTGTTGCGGTTTTCGGCGGCGTGGAGGTTCGCGGCGACGGCGATTTGCCGGAGGTTGTTGGTGGTTTTGACGCGCTTCGCGCTTTCGCGAACCTTGCCGACAGTGGGGATAATAATGGCGGCGAGAATGCCGATGATGGCGATCACCGTCAGCAGTTCGATCAGCGAAAAAGCGACGGAAGGGCGGGAAACTCTTTTCATGTCAGGAATGAGGAAGGGGGAGGAGATCGGGCGGGGGGGGGGGGGACTGCTGGTCACGCCTGGCGACGGAAGCGACGGCAACTTGCGGCGAGCACGAGGCAACCGAGTCCGGACAGGATGGCGGCAGCGGCGGATTCGGGGATGCTGGCGGCGGTGGCGGTGAGGGAGATATTATCCACTGCAAAATCGGCATCGCCGGAATTGGGCGCATAGATGCGAATACCGCCGCTGGTCGTTGTATCGCTCCAGGAGGAGGCGGCTATTCCGGTAAGGGTAATTGACGCCGATTTGTTGTCGGCGGTGGTCACCGTGAACAGGGCGGTTGTCGCCTGATCGAGATAAGTTATCCCGATGGAAAGGACTCCCGTCTTGTTGTTCGCCGCTGTAGTCTTGTCGTAAATACCGAAATCAAAACCCTCCGCCCAGGTTCTTGTGGTTGTGTCATAGCCGATAATCCGGGTCTCGGCGGCAGTGCCGGTCAGGCTGGCAGTGACATACAGGGCATTGTGCACCTCGCCATCGACCTCGACCGCTCCGAAGGCAACGAACATGCGACTGGTGGTCGAGGAGGCGTAGAGTCCTGCGCGGACAGAGTTGCCGCCATTGCCGGCAGCGAGGAAAGAGTCGATCCGGAGATCGAACATCAACGTCAGCTTTTCCTGGTCTTTCGTCGCCGTGTTGAATGTTTGCATTTTCGAAAACTGGGCAATGGCAAGGAAGTCACCCGAAGCGGACGTCGATTTGCGCGAGGAACGAAGTTCCTCGTCAACTACCGACCGGCTGCCCAGCGAGCTTCCGCTCGTAGTCCAGACATCGCCCTTTCCGGCATAATCGGAGGGGTTGAGGGCGGTGCGCGCAAAATTGTCTTCAAACACGACAGCCGCTTGAAGCGAAAGAGCGGCAAACACAGGGAAGATTGCGGCGGATTTATATGTTTTGAAACGAGTTTTCATTATGTGATGTTTAGGTGGGTTGGCGATGAACGCTTGAATGACTGAACGACTGCATACCAAACATCGCTTCGTTGTTTTTCCGACGTTTTTAGGGGGAGCTACCATCTGTCGGCGAGATCCTCGCGTCCTTTCCCTCATTCCGGGGCAGAAGATTTTTTACAATCCAACAGTCAAAATGATAACATGTTGTGTCTCTTTGCCGCCGTCTTGTCCGGATCATTCCGATACTGTCCGGAATGATCCGCCCTCATTTATAACTCCGCGTTATCCACCGATAGATATTGCGCGTCTGCGCAGGGGTGAAATAGAGCGGGCGGTCCAGCGCGGGCGACGAGGTCCATTGCGTGATGCGCGCGCCCGTTTCCGTATCCGTAAAATTATGGCGCTCGGATGGCAGGGGGGGGGAATGTCCATGCGGGAGATTCTGGAGACGAAATCAGAAAGGGGAAATTTAAAATCAGGATAGGCTTTTGCCGTCTTACGCTACTTTCACCAACGGCTTGAAATTCAGATCCTGTAATGTGGTCCCGTCCTGCAACCGGGCCATCCGCAGATAGAGGCGTTCCGGATTGGCGTGGATGCGGATGAGAGCCGCTCTCTCCATCTGAGGGCCTCCACCCACGAGCTGGCCGTAAGGATATTCCCGGGTGGGCGGCAACCAGGCATGGTTATGGGTGTGGCCGGATACAACAACCTGCGCGCCCCAGCGAACCAGGGCATCGTGCCACGCAAGCCGGCCTCTCAGGCTGAAGTGATCAAAACCCTTGCCGGCATAATCGGGAGGGGTCTCGTCGGTCCAGCGCAGCGGGATATGACAGATGACCACGCGATAGGGCGCGTCGCGCAGATCGGGCCGACGGACGATTTCATCCAGCCAGGCGGCTTGTTCACGGATGAGCGGTTCGAAGGCAGCGACTCCGCGAAAACTCCGGTGTGCATCGGGTTTGTCCTCTCCGGTATCGAGAGCGATGATACCGACCGGGCCGCTGCGAAACGCGTACCAGGGGCGCGGTCCATCGGGATACTCCACATAATCGGACATTTTGTTGGCCCACAGTCCACGCACATCGTGATTCCTCCGGGTGACAAGGACAGGGGGGCCGTCGGCGAGATCGACACCGGGAGGGCAGACATACAGGGGGGCGAGCAGCTTGCGGTCGTTGACGTTGTTGCTCATGTCTCCGTTCCACAGGAGAAAATCGTCATCGCCTTTGCGCGTGGCATGGAGGGTGCGGATGGTCTCGTGGTTATCGTGGGTGTCGTTCCAGACGGAAAAACAGGTTTCCCGCGCGCGCGGGGAGAGGGTTTGGGTCGTGTAAATTTTCGAACGGATTTCCTCCGGGTTTCCCAGTCTGCCGGCATCCAGGTTGCCGATATAGGGAAGCGCCGGTTTGACAACGCTGCGCCAGTAATAACGTGCGCCGGATTTCAGATTACGTATCGGTATTTTGACGACGGCATTATCATGCGGAACAAATCCGAATGAATCGGCGCGGGCGATGGCGTCCAGTTGGGGTGTTTCGCCATATTCGATCCACACCAGGGCCGGAGCGGCGAGGGGGATGCTGACGGTGATGCTGTTTTCCGTCGGTGCGAAAACGGCGGGGGTTCCCTTGAGCAAGGGTTTGGAAGGCGGCAGGGGGGCGGGGGCATTTGCTAAGGAGTTTTTGGCTGCCAGAATCGATGGGACTCCGGCGATTGTGGCGGCGACTCCTGTCGCGCTGATGAGGTTTATGAATTTCCGACGGTTCATTCCGTTTATTTTTGTTCAATGACGAAAAATCAGGCAACGGTGGCGATCACGGATGTCAATTTTTCAGCGGAGGTTCAGGGAGGGAGTGGAACCGGGGCATCGGGGTAATCGGGGAAGCGGCCCCACTCGTATTCGGTGTGGTCTCTGGCGTTGCTATAAAGGCCTTTCTTGAGAGAGGCCACATGAGCATCAAGCAGGAGAATGTGACACTGGTTTTTATGACGGTAGGCGAGATTGTAGTAGTTGCCGCCGCTGGCTTCATTGGCTCTGGGCCAGCCACCATCGTTGCCCGTGGTTTGCGTGTCATCCCAAAAGACTACGACCCGTGAAGGCGCGTAGGCGTCGTTGATTACTTTGCACTTGGGATTGGATCCTTCGGTTTTACCGAGGTTGCCGTTGCGGGCGTAGCCGGTTTTGGCGGCGTTGGCGGAGCCGGGCCAGGTATCAAGAATCTTTGGACAATAAAGGCTGTTGCGGATGCCTTCGTGCGACGCGTTTTTCGGGACATAGTCGCGAATGTAGCGGTACCACATGGCGGTGCTGTCGGCGCTCTTGTGCGGATACATGACGTCGCGATGGTCGGTCAGGTAAAGCCGGGTGGCGATGCCGAGTTGGCGCATGTTGGAGATGCAGGTGGCGCTTTTGGCGCTTTCGCGCACCGCGCCGACTGTCGGAATCAGGATGCCGGCAAGGATGCCGATGATGGCGATGACTGTGAGGAGTTCAACGAGGGTGAAGCCGCGCCCGCGCGGGGCGCGGCTGATTTTCGATTTTTGATTCTCGATTTTCGATTGGACGCTGCCGCGCCGTTGGGTCGCGAATGTACCGGCTCGATCGTTTGGGAATCGAAAATCGGGAATCGAAAATCGAAATTTATTCCCTCGCTCGACGAGGGTGAAGGAATGCAAGGGGGAGGGGGGGGGATGATGGCCGAGTGTATTCATGAGCGGATTTTTGTTGAGCAGGAAAGGGTGTGCGGGGGGGGGGGGGGGGGGGGGAGGAAGCCCCCCCATATCACGATTTCACTGAGGGTGCCCCCGGTAGTGGGCCAGATGGATACGATGCGGAGTTGGCGGGCGGGGGGGGGGACTAGCGGCGGA
>JAISAX010000872.1 GCA_031266495.1 Opitutaceae bacterium | reverse complement strand
CCCCCCGGCGACGCCACCCGGCCCGACGCCACCCGCATCAAGAACGCCATCCTCCGGCACCTGACCAACACCCTCGGCCGCGACTCGCACACCGCCACCAACCGCGACTGGTGGCTCGCTACCGCGCACGCCATCCGCGAATACATCCACTGCCGCCTCATCGCCACCCAGGGCGAGCACAACCGGCAAAACGCCCGCCGCCTCTATTACCTCTCGCTCGAGTACCTCATGGGTCGCCTCATGGAGAACAACCTCCACAACACCGGCCTCTACACGCAAACCCTCCAGGCCCTCAAGGAACTCGGCATCGAATGGGAAGCCATCCGCGAAACCGAAGTTGACATGGGCCTCGGCAACGGAGGCCTCGGCCGCCTCGCCGCCTGTTTCCTGGACTCGCTCGCCACGCTCGACCTCCCCGCCATCGGCTACGGCATCCACTACGAATACGGCCTCTTCAAGCAACAATTCGTCAACGGAGCGCAAGTCGAGCACCCCGACAACTGGATGATCTTCGGCACCCCCTGGGAACTCGTCCGCGCCGAGAACACGCAAACCGTGCAACTCTACGGCCGAGTCGAACAAACCTTTGACGACAAAGGCAACGCCCACCCCCGCTGGGTGGACACCAAGACCATACTCGGAGTCCCCTACGACATCCCCATAGCTGGCTACGGCACCACCACCGTCAACCTCCTCCGCCTCTGGGCCTCGCGCTCCACGGAAGAATTCGACCTCGCCGCCTTCAACAGCGGAGGCTACGTCGAAGCCGTCCGCGAGAAAGCCATCGGAGAGACCGTTTCAAAAGTCCTGTACCCCAACGACAAGACAGAGAACGGCAAAGAACTCCGCCTCGTGCAGCAATATTTTTTCGTCACCTGCTCCCTGCGCGACCTCATCCGCCGCCACTTCCGGGAGAAAGGCAACACCTGGGAAAACTTCTCCGAAAAAAACGCCATCCAACTCAACGACACCCACCCCGCCATCGCCATAGCCGAACTCCAGCGCATCCTCGTGGACGAAGAAAACCACCCCTGGGACACCGCCTGGCGCACCGTCACGACCACCTTCGGCTACACCAACCACACCCTCCTCCCCGAAGCCCTTGAAAAATGGAGCATCCCCCTCCTCACCCGAGTCCTCCCCCGCCACGCCCAAATCATCTACGAAATCAACCACCGCCACCTCCAGCACGTCGAAACCATCTGGCCCGGCGACAACGACAAAAAACGCAACCTCTCCCTCATCGAAGAAAACGGGCAAAAATCCTTCCGCATGGCCCACCTCGCCATCACCGGCTCGCACACCGTCAACGGCGTAGCCGCCCTCCACACCGAACTCCTCAAAAAAGACCTCTTTCCCGACCACAACGCCCTCTACCCCGGCAAAATCCAGAACAAGACCAACGGCATCACCCCCCGCCGCTGGCTAGCCGCCGCCAACCCCCGCCTCGCCACCCTCCTCACCCAAACCCTCGGCACCGACAAATGGAAACGCGACCTCGACCACCTCCACGCCCTCGAACCCCACGCCGACGACCCCCACTTCCGTGAAAAATACATGGAAATCAAACACCAGAACAAAACCGACCTCGCCACCCACATCAAAACCCACTGCGGCATCACCATCTCGCCCGACGCCCTCTACGACGTGCAAATAAAACGCCTGCACGAATACAAACGCCAACACCTCAACCTCCTGCACATCCTCACCCTCTACCGCCGCCACCTGCAAAACCCCACCCTCGACATCGTGCCCCGCGTCTTCATCTTCGGAGCCAAAGCCGCCCCCGGCTACGACCTCGCCAAAAACATCATCCGGGCCATCAACACCATCGGCGACCGCATCAACAACGACCCCCGCATCCACGATCTGTTAAAAGTAGCCTACCTCCCCAACTACCGCGTCTCGCTCGCCGAACGCATCATCCCCGCCGCCGACCTCTCCGAACAAATCTCCACAGCCGGAAAAGAAGCCTCCGGCACCGGCAACATGAAACTCGCCCTCAACGGAGCCCTCACCATCGGCACCCTCGACGGAGCCAACGTCGAAATAAAAGAAAAAGTCGGCGACGAAAACATCTTCATCTTCGGGCACACCGTCGAACAAATCGCCGCGCTCGACGCCCGCGGCTATCGACCCCGGGACTACTACCAGGCCGACGAAGAACTCCGGGCCGTAGTGGACTGGCTCGGCTCCGACTATTTCACGCCCGGCGAACACGCCGCCTTCCAACCCCTGCACCACAGCCTCCTGGACGGAGGCGACCCCTACAAAGTACTCGCCGACTACCGACCCTACGTGGACTGCCAGGAAAAAGTGGACACCGCCTGGAAGGACCAGACAACCTGGGCGAAAAAAGCGATCCTGAACACCGCGCGGACAGGATACTTCAGCAGCGACCGAACGATCACCGACTACGCCCGCGACATCTGGCACCTCAAGCCCATCCCCATCGCCCCCTGAACACGAGCCCCTCCCCCCCCCACACTCTCTCCCGTCCCCGGAAAAAAAAACAAAGAAAATGCACCGATGATTTGAGCGGAACGAGAAACCAGGTATCAGATAACGTAACCCGTCTGACAGGCTGTGTTTGAGCGTGAGGGACGCGAGAACACATAAAAAAAGCTGATCAGGCAAAGGGTTGAGGGAAAGGCCAGGAGAAATCCTGGCCTTTTTCGTATCTGCGACCCGCCCCTCCCGCCCCTCCCGCCCCTCCCGCCCCCTCAGCCCGCCCCCCCGGCCCCGGGAATCAGAACCCGAACGCCTTGCTGATGATGGCCCTGGTCAGCGCGCTCGAGTCCACCTTCTCCAAGGAACCACCGAGCACGACCGGAGTGAAAAACGGCGAATAACCCTCCCCATCGGGCGCGCCGCCGAGCAAGTGGGCAGAGTCCAGCCAGGAAGCGAGCCTGCCCCTGCCCGCCAGATTGACATCAAGAGTCAACGCCTGACGCACCAGAGGGACACCCTCCGCAAACGCAAGCCGCCCCCCGCCGGACAACCGCAACTCCGGCGACACCAGCGAAACATCCCGGAGCACGACATTCAGGTTGTCGTCGCGGCTCGCCACGAGGCTGAACCGGTCGAATTTTATTTCCTCGAAGGAGGCGGCGATCTGCCGGAGCGCGGTGACCACCTCCTGCGCCGTTTCGGCCGCCTTCGCGGCCTTGCCACCCTTGCCGCCGAGCACGCCGGAAAGGATGCTCACCGCGGTGGAGGCGATGTTGCCCGTTTTGTTGACCTGATCGGCGAGATCGCCCGACAACGCCCGACAAATCCCCCCCCCCACGCTCGCGATACTGAAATCACCCCACACCCCCTCCACCAGACCCGCCGGCGAAGGAGCGGCGCCGGTCAACTTGCTCGCGACATTGAGCCGGGTATCGAGCACCGCGGGCTGACCGGGATTGAACGCGAGCAACCAAGGCGCGGTCGCGAAATTGTTGAGCACGAAATCGGCGGCGAGCGCATAGGCCTCGCGCCTGTTCGCATCGAAGGTCAGCGCGCCATTGAGCTTGAGGTCGCTGTCCGCGCTGAAAAACGCCTTGATGGCCTCGATTTTCAGCGCCTCGGGCGTGAAGCGGATCGCGCCGCCGACATCGGCGATTTCCAGTTCTCCGGAATACACCACGCGCTTGAGCGCGAGCGTCACCTCGCCGGTGAGCCCCGCCCAGAGCGGACCGGCGGCGGGCGTCGCCGTTGCCGGCGGCGGAGGGGCGGGAGACGCCGGGAGGGCGGCGGACGGGGAAGTCGCGGAGATGTCCGCGGGCGCCAACGCGACGAACGCCTGCGCATCCTCGATATAAAACAGGTTGCTCGTGATCTGTGCGCGGACGTCGAGCGCGTTGCCCGCGGGAGCGGGAGTGAGCGTGGTCTTGAGAGTGAGATCGGAGGCGCGGTTGCCGGCGGCGGCATTGCGAAGCGTGAGCGGGGCGGAAACCGTGAACGCGCCCGCCGCCGTGCGGCTGACGTCGGCATCGAGCGCGAGCGCGGGCAATGCCGCCGGAGCGGCCCGCGTGCGCAGGTCGTCGAGAGCGAGCGAGACCCTGGCCGCGAGCTCGCCGGCGGCAGACAACGTGCCTCGCGCACTGAACGTGGCCATGCCCGCCGTCACGCCCTCAAGCGCGGCGAGCAGCGGCTGCGAGGCGAGCGCGGCCGGGTGCACCGTGCCGCCCGCCTCGAACGTGACCGGAGCTCCGGTGGCGCCCGCCTGCCGCGCACCCGCCGTGAATTGCGCCGCTTCGGCCCCGGCCGCCCGCAACGTGATCATGCCGATCGAAGCGCTCCAGCCCCCGGCCGAGTACGAGGCCGCGAGATCATCCACCGACAACGCCAGGCCGGCCGCAACCCTGCGCCCATCCAGCGACACCTCCGTAAGATTAACGGTCAACGGATCGATCGTGACGACGCGAGCCGAATCACCCTGCAACCGCGCCACCCAAGCCCCGCGCACCGGATCGCCCCTCACGCGAAACCCCGAACCCGCGCCCGAGATTGAGATTGAGTTTAAGTTTGAGAGAAAAGGCTCGACCAACGCCAGCGGCACGCCCGCCAGATCAACCCGGACGAGATCCGCGGAAACGTCCCCTGCGGTCACGACCCCCCTGGCCAGATCGACGGCGAAAGGCTGCACCGCGCGCACCGACACCAACGGCAGTCCGGAGGAAACGGAGGCGGAAAACTTCTCGACGCGCACCACCCCCCCCCCCAAGGCGGCGTCGAACTCCGTCGCCACCACCACATCGGTGCGAGGCATTTCCGGCACGAAGTCGGCGAGATTGCCCCGCACCAGGAGACGACCCGAACCGGTCGCATTGCCCGAAGCGAACCCATAGCTGAAGGAACCGCTGCCACTGGCCGCGAACTTCGGGAGCACGACACCCGCCACGTAAGGCGCGAGATCGGCATCGCCGAGATCCAGCAGCCAATCGCCCTCGAACACCTGCGCCGCCGGCTCCCGGCGCGCCCCGACGAGCACGCGGGTAGAGCCGCGGGTTTCCAGCGAAAACGAATACGCTTCCGGCTTGCCCGCGGCGGCGGCGAGCGCCGCGACCTTGACCATCGCCGACTCCTGGCCAGCCTGCGCGGCGAGATTGCACAAAAACGAATCAAAACCCCGCGCCGTCGGCATACGCGCCTCGAGCACGCCCTCGAAAGAGATTTTTTCCGCGCCACCCGGCACATCGACACCCTCGGCCACCACGCTCAAAGTCAATTTCCCCGTCTGCCCCGCCGAAAAATTCCCCCCAGCGAGCGCCACATCCGCAACCAACGGTTTTGTTGCCGATCCCGCTCCCGCTCCCGGCGCGGTGATCACCGTCACCCGCCCCGCGCACTCGATCGACCCCACCGACAGATCGACGGGCAGGCCGAGCAAGGAGAAAAGGCCATCGAACGGCTTCGCCCTCGCCCTCGCCGACACCTGGCCATCCGCGCCAGCCGCCGCCAACACCACCGGCGAGAAGGAGGCGCTCCAGCCATTGGCCACCAGCCGGCGCACCTCCACCCGCGAACGCGCCGCATCGATCAACGGCACCTCAAGCTCGACGGAAGGCACCTCGACCAAAACCCCCGGCAACCCGATCCGCAAACCGGTGACGCGCACGCCCGAAAGCCCCGCCGCCACACGTTCGACGGAAGCCGTCATACCCGACTGCGAGGCCAGCACCCTGCGGGCGACGGCAGTCTGCACCGCCGGGACAAACGCCAAGGCGATCACCAGCGCGACAAGCACCGGCGGCAGGAGAAAGAACAGGACAAGTTTACGGCGACGGATCATATGGCAAAACAAGGAAACGACCTACGACGGCATCATATTTCGCCAGGTTCCACCAAATAAAGTTCTCCCTTCGCCTCAGCAACGACACCCCCTTGCAGGAAACAGCTTGCCAGCCCCGAGACGGACGTGAAGCTGACAACCCGCTTCAATTCCTGCAGCATTCCTCCTATCAAGAAGAATCCAGCCACACAACCCGCGGGAACAACCCCGCTCGCACACAGCATGGACGAGAAACCAACCGAGAAACCCGCCGAGGGACTCAACAAGATCGATTTGACGCAACTCCAGGGCTTCAGCTTTGGCACGCAATGGACGCAAGACGCCGGCACCCGCGCCGACGCCGGTGTCGGCGGCGGCAACACCGGCACCGGACACCGAGATCACCAACGCCGTGACGACCGCCCGCGCCGCCGCGACGGCGGCGGCGGACACGGAGGCCCGGCCGACCCACGTCGCGACCGGCGCGGATTCCGCAAACCCGCCAGCGACGCCCCCGGCGCCCCCGGCCCCGCCCCCAAGGGCGACCGTCCGCCGCCCCCGCGCCGCGGAAAACGCGAACCACACCGCGAAGGCCAGCCCGGCGGCCAACGCCGCGATTTCCGGGGAGGCGGCCATCACCGCAAAAGCGGCGGCAGCCCCCTCCCGCCAGTCCAGGACCGCGGCCCGTACATCAGCCCCCATTACGACATCACGCTTTATACCGAAGACGGCGGCTTCAGTGCGCTCGCCAAAGCCGTGCGCGCCTCCTGCCGCACCTACGAACTCTTCGACATCGCCCGCGTTGTTGTGGAAAAGAACGACCGCTTCATCGCCGTCATCCAGCGCAAGGCTCCCCCCCCCCCCCCGACCTCCGCCGAAGAGAGCGGCGTGCCGCCCGTGAAGCCCGCGCCCATCTACATCTCCATGCCCGACGGGCTCCCCTTCGACACCGAGGAGGACGCCATCCAGCACGTCCTCACGCATCACCTCGGCCATTTCTTCGAAACGACCGAAGCCGAGATCGATCCGCCCAAAGGCAACTTCCAGGTCATCAACCGCTGCCCGCTGACCGGCACGCTCCTCGCGCCGCCCAATTACCACCGGTACAACCAGATCGTCCAAAAACATCACGCGGCCAACATCCGCATGCCCCTGGAAACGTATCGCACAAAAATCGAAACCGTGCGCGACCCCGGCCTCATCAACCAGTGGCTCGACCAGATGAAAAAAGTCACACGGTACACCTGGAAGCCCACCGGCAAGCAGACCACCCCCGCGACGACGCCCACCGAACCCGCCGGCCAACCGCTCCCCACCGACCCGCAACCGGCTGCGGCCCCGACGGCAGACGACACCCCCGCCCAACCTCCGGCGACCGAAGCCCCTGCCGACGCCGACGCCGCCGCCGACGCCGCCGTCGCACCCGCGCCCGAAGCGCCCTCCTACGATTCACTCGAAGACGCCCGCCAGCACCTGCTCACCCATGCCCGCGAGAAAGTACTCCGCACCACCGGCCAGCTCCGATTCCCCGGACGCCTGCTCGAAACGCTGCCGCAAGGAGAAATCCGCCGCGCACTCGAAGGATATCTGGAAAAACAACGCCGTTTCCCGCTCGATACCGCCAACGCACTCCGCGGCCGTCTCCGTCGCGAAGGATTCACGATCTTCAAAAAAGGCTCCAAAGGCATCAGCTACGTATGCGCCGTGAAACGGAAATTTCGCGTCCCCGGCCAGACCTTTGCCGATTCGATCGACGGCCTTATCCGCTACATTGAGGAACATCCGATGATCCGCCAGTCGGACCTTCCCCGGAAATTCCTCGGCATCAAACTGCCGGCCGCGGGGGGGGGGGCGGCGGCGCGGGGGGGGGGGGGGGGCGCGGGCGCGCGGGGGGGGGGGGGGGCGGGGGGGGGCGGCGCCCGCCGCCGCCCCCCCCCCCCCCCCACGCTTCGCGGAATGGCGGTATCACCGTTTCGAGGTGCATCCGGACGACCTGCCGCGGGCGATGCGCCTCCTGCACAAAAAACGTTTTCTCGGAGTCAACCTGACGGTGCCGCACAAGATCATCGCCTTTCCGCTGGTGGCGCAGGTCGATCCGGAAGCGCAGCCCATCGGAGCGGTCAACACGCTGAAGTGGTCGGCGGAAGGCTGGCACGGGTTCAACACCGACGGCTACGGGCTGGCCACGGCGGTGCGCGAGACGCTGGGCCGCGAACTGGCGGGCACGCCGGTCATCCTGCTCGGCGCGGGCGGCGCGGCACGCGGCGCGGCGGTCGAATGCATTCGCCGGAAATGCGCGGGCCTGTGGATCGGCAACCGGACGCGTGCAAATCTGGATACGCTGCTCACGCAGCTCGCTCCGCTGGCTGCGGAGGCCGGCGTGGCATTGGCGGGGTTCAATCCGGCGACGCTCGACACGATGTCAGGGAAGGGGAGTGCGAGCGGGATCGTGTCAGCCCCGGACTTGCCTGAAGGAGCGCTGGTGATCAACGCGACGAGCGCCGGTCTCAAGCCCGGTGATTCCCTGCCGGTGGATCCGGAAGCGCTGCCGCGCCCGGCGGGGGTTTATGACATGATCTACAATCCGGCCGAGACGCCCTTGCTGGCTCGCGCCCGTGCGCTCGGTCTGCCGGCGGCGAACGGCCTGTCGATGCTCATTCATCAGGGCGCCCGCTCGCTGGAAATCTGGAGCGGCGCCCGCGTGCCGGTAGCGGCCATGCGCACGGCGGCGGAAGCGGCGCCGGGGCGGTGAATGCGCGAGAGCCGGAAGGCAGGAAACATTACGGCCTCGTGGCAGGCTTCCGTTTCAGGTTCCCCGGCTGCCAGAAACCGTCGATGAGCACGCGATGCGGATGTTTGGGCACTCCGGTTTCCTGGCGGGAGAGCATGCCGACCAGCATGTCCACGGCAGTCGCGCCCGTGAGCAGACCGTTTTCGTCCACTCCGGCTCGCTCGGGGCAGGTGGAGTTGACCGAGTGATAGACTTTCTCAATACGAGCAGGCAGCCCATTTCGCCGGCCAGCGCCTGCACCCGGGCACGAGTGGACGCAGAGATGCGGGGATGGTTGCGCAGCGCCATGGATACGGCCGTGACATGCAGCCCGGCGCGCGCGGCGATCTCGCGAAGCGTCACCCGTTTTGCCGGGATGTCCGCAAGCGGAGAGCCGGGTGTTCCGGAGGAAAACGGAGATTGCCGGGGTGACGGAGATGCGACGGGAGGCTTCGGCATGGCGCCTCGAAGTCGAAAACGACGGCTCCGTCACGTCAATGCTCTACAACTAGAGCACTGAATTTCTTGAGCGTTGTCCGTCCCTGTGTAATTCATCTTTTCCATGAAATTCCCAGACATGCCCCCGCCGATACAACCCCGGCCTGCGCAGTTCCCGTCACGCATGGCGGAACACGGTTTCACCCTGATCGAGTTGCTCACCGTCATCACCATCATCGGCATTCTCGCCGGCATCCTGATACCGGTCGTGGGAAAGGTACGCAACAGTGCCTACGATGTGCAGTGCAAGACATCCTTGCGCCAGTGGGGTATCGCCATCAGTGGCTACGTCACCGATAACCGCGGCCTGTTGCCGGGCCCTGCGGGCGGTGATGTCTACATGCGCAACGGCCACCTGAAGGACGGTGCGCAGGGGCTGTTCTCATTTCTTGCCCCCTATGTGACGATGAAAAACACCGACACCGGCCGCCTGCCCGACGATTACGTTTGCAGGAACAACCGTCACATGGCGGTGGATACGCTCCAGTCTCCGGTCTACCACGCGCACACCAACGTGCTCGGCGCAGACGGCACGTATTCGGGCAACATCGCTCCCATGGGCAAATACGGAAAAAAGGGGCAGGCGGCCAAACAGCCTCTCAACTACAACTCGCTGCACAATCTCGTCGATCTCTCCCGGGGCAAGGCGCTCGAGGATGCCGACATTTCCCTGAGTTATCTGGGCGATCAGGCTTCGCTTCCGCAACAGATCGTTCACGGCGATCATCACAACATCCTCTACTACGACTGGCATGTCGGCACCGAAAAGGTGACGCTTCCGGCACCATAGCCGGCCATGATCCCGGTGCCGGTTCCTCCTGTCATGCCCTCCTCTCCGGGGCGCCTCCCTTTCTTGTCCGGAACACACAACCAAACGTCATCATGAAGCATCCGAAAAACTCCCCCCGATTCCTCGTCGCCGCATTTGCGGCCTTCACCGCGATCCACCTTTCCGCAGCCACTGTCAAATGGGATGGTGGCGCCGGAAACTCGACCTGGACCACAGCGACCAACTGGTCCGGCGACACCCTTCCCGCGAGTGCCGACGATGTCACCTTTGACATCAACACCGGTATGGCCACGAACGGCACCCAGGTTGACTTCGGCAGTTCCGTGGGGGCGCGCTCCATTACCGTGGATCTTGCTGCGTTTCGCCTGAATGCCACGGTGAGCAGATCCTTCACGCTTGGCTCCGCCACGGAGGCCGGTTCGTTCATCCTCACCGACAGGTTCACCACGGACAGCACGGTTTTCGATTCCAACAACAGCCGTACCATCACCGTCGAGTTCCATAACGACCTTTCCCTGATCAACCGTGGCACGGGCACCGCCTATGTCGGGACGGACACGGCGGGCAGGATGGCGCGGGTCCAGAGCAAGGACAGCACCATCGGCACGGGCGTCATCACCTTCGGTGGCAGCGGCAACTGGACTTTTCGTACCAACAGTTATCTCGGAAAACACACCGGCAACATGACGCAGACCCTTGCTGTCGTCCTTGCGGCAAGCGGGGCGGACGCCTTCACCGGCGTCCTCGAATACGGCGGCGCCACGGCCGCGAGTGTTGACACGCTGACTATCGACAGCGGCACTTTCCGCCTGAAAAACGCCACCGTCACCGTCACCGCCACCGCCGGTGTCACGGCCGGGATCGGCGGAACACTCGAGGGCATCGGTACCGTAAACGGTGATACCACGGTCGAGGGCAAACTCGCCGCCGGACTGGAAAACGAACGCGGACAACTCGCGTTTACCCGGGATCTCACCCTGGCCGACACTGCCGGGACGGTTCTCCGTATCAACCCGGGAAATACGAACGACTCGCTTCTGGGAACCGCAGACGGTCTTTTCAGCCAGGACGGCGCTCTTGTCATTTCCGGCGCCGATACCATCAACACGGAAGGTCAATGGATTCTCTTCTCCGGTTTCGGCAGTATCGCCGGAGAGTTCACCAGCGTCACGCTGTCCGGCCTGGGGGATCTCGTCTGGAATTCCGCCAATAACCGGTGGAGCGGGCAAAATCTCGGAGGATTTGACTGGAGCCTTGATGCGACCAGCGGCCTGCTGGCCGCGACCGTCGCCATTCCCGAGCCCGCTGCCGTCGCCCTGATTTTCGGTTGCCTCTCCGCAACAGCCGTCGCCATTCGCCGTCGCCGCGCCTGATCTTCCGCCTCCCTCCTGCCGGGTGCCGGGCCAAACCGAAAAACCGTTTTTCCCGAGGACCGTCCGGAAGCGTCGGCCCGGCGTATCGTCCGGCGCTTGCTGCCGCCGGGCGTCCAACCCGATTGCCAAACCTGCCATGAATCATTGCCCGAAATACAAAAAATCTCTCGCCTTCCCTGCGGTCGTCACCGCCGCCTTCTTTCCCCTGGCGGCATCCGCCGCGGATATCACCTGGACGGGAACATCGGGCGATGACTTCGCCGCTCCCGTCAACTGGTCCTCCGGCGTGCGTCCCGGCCCCGCCGATACGGTCCGCATCGACAACGCCTCCGGACTGGTCAACGGCAAAAACGCCCGCCTCGACCAATCCTTCCGGATCAAATCGCTCACCATCGACCTTCCCGCGTACACGCTTGCCGCAACCCGTTCCCGGACTCTCTCGCTCGAAGCCCTTGTCATCGGACCGGAATTTGCGACCGGCTCCACCGTTTTCGATGGTGGCCGCACCCCCCGTCTCACCATCGGCTTCTCTCCGGAAATCATCCTTCGCAACGAGGGCGGCGGTGCGGCCGGATTCGGCGCCGCCTTTCTCGTCGGCGATGGCACCGCGACATTCGATGGTCCCGGCAACTGGAGTTTTGCCCACAACAGCGGCATCACCCGGACCCCCGGCAAAACCCTTGCCCTCCACCTGGCCCCTTCCTTTCGCGGCAATCTCCGGTATGCTGCCAAGGCCCCGCTTTCGGTCGATTCTCTCATCATCGACGGCGGTGCGCTCACTCTGGTCCAGAATTCTGCTGTCACCAGTGTCGCACCGGTCACGGTCAACGCCGGTGGCGCCCTTCGCGGCATCGGGGAGATCGATGCGGATATACTGGTCGCTGGCGGCGCCCTTCTTCCCGGACAATCGCGCAAGACACCCGGCCAGCTTGCCCTCCGCGGCAACCTCACTCTCGATGGCGGCATTCCCGGAACGCGTCTTGTTTTCCGCGTCACTGCCTCTGCCAACGACATCCTCCAGGCGCTTTCTCCCGGCACCGGTCAGACCCTCTCCCTTGGCGGCACCCTCTCGATTCAAATCGCCCACGACACGACAAAAGCCGCCGACGCCCGCGACCGGTGGGTTCTCCTTGGCGACTTCTCCGGAACGCGGGGGCATTTTACCCGCGTCGAGTTCACCGGCGCCGTCGAGAGCGAGCTGATGCGCGCACCCGATTCTTCTCTCTGGCGCGCCTCCGGTCCCGGCGGTCGTTCCTGGACTTTTGATGAAGTCAGCGGAATGCTCACCACCACTATCCCCTGATCCTCGCAAGTCACTCGCGCCCGGCGCGTCACCCGCCACATGTCCAAAAAAACCGTTCTCTCCTTCGTATCCGGATTCCTGTTTCCCGCTGCCCTGATTTTTCCGATCGCGCTCCGGGCCAGGGACGATCCGGCGCAAGGCATCCCGCGCCCGGATCCTGCGCGCATCGCAGAGATCACGGCCTGGCTGTCTCCCGAAAATCCTGCCGGCGCTCCTCCGTCCCCCGTCTTTTACACACCTCCCTATGCCGATCGCACCTGGTGGAACGCCGTGGCCGCACGGCTCTCTGCCGGCGAACTCCTTGCCGCGGCCAATGCCGCCGAAGGCACGCCCCCCCCCCCTCTCCCGCGCGAACTTTTTGATGACTATCGAGTGACCGGCAACCGCGCCCCCTATGAGAAACCCTTCAGCGAACGCACCGCCCGGCTGGGCCAGCTTGTTTATGCCGAAGGGTTCGCCTTCAACGGACGCCGCCTGCCGGCCATCGAACGCGAACTGGCCGCCATTCTCGGGGAACGTTCGTGGGCGGTGCCCGCCCATATCCCTGCCGGAGCCACCGACGTGGAAACTTGTACGCGCGTCGATCTTGCCGCTGCCGCGCGGGCCTGGAGTCTCGCCACGACGGATTACCTGCTCGGCGACAAACTCGCTCCTGCCACCCGCGCCCGTATCCGGGCCGAAGTACGCGCCCGGGTCCTCGATCCCGTCGCCGGGCGCATCCGTGCCGCCGACAGCCGCGGCTTTTCGTGGATGGCCGGCCGCAACAACTGGACGGCCATCTGCAACGCCGGCGTCACGGGCTCCGCGCTTCTGCTTTCCGGTTCTCCCGCCGAACGCGCCCTCTTTATCGCAGCCTTCGAGCGTTTCACCCGACCGTACATCGAATCCTTCGGCCCCGACGGATTCTGCGAAGAGGGGATCGGTTACTGGTCGTATGGTTACGGCCATTACATCATGGGCTCCGAACTCATACGAATGACGACCGGAGGGCGGATCGACCTGATGGCCGGAGAGCAGCAGAAACGCATCGTCACCTTCGACGTTCGCTGGAAAGTCGCCGGCAGCGTCTACCCGGCCTTTGGCGATGCCAGTGCCCGTGCGCGTACCCCCGCCATGTTGCACGATTTCGCCACGCTCCGTTACGGCGGTTCCGGCGGGCTCGCCAGCCCGGGCGCTTCCGCGGGCGTGCATCGTCATCCGTTGGGAGCCCAACTTTATGTCATGCCGTTCCGCCTGTCGCTTCCGTATCCGGAGCCCGATTCGCCGCAAGCCCGGGCGATCGCCGCCACCGCGACCCGGCCTCCCCTGCGCGACTGGTTTCCCGACGGAGGCGCGCTGGTCGTTCGCAGCGTCGCAGCCGGCACGGGGCTTTCCGCTGCTTTCAAAGGCGGCCACAACGGACAGTCTCACAACCACAATGACCTCGGCTCCTTCATCGTTGTCAACGGCACGCAATCCATCCTCGGTGATCCCGGTGCCGACACTTATGTAAAGGACACCTTCAGCCCCAAACGCTATTCCAGCGGCCTGATGAATTCCTTCGGTCATCCCGTACCCCGCGTGGCGGGGAGACTCCAGCGCACCGGCCATGATGCCCGGGCGAAAACGATTCGTAACGAATTTTCGGATACGCGGGATATTTGGGAAATCGACATCGCCGGCGCCTACGATGTCCCCGGGCTTGACCGGCTCACGCGCACCTTCATTTTTGACCGGACAGGTTCGGGTCGCCTCGAAATCATCGACCGGGTGGCCTTCAAAAAAAATTCGGATCCCCGGACTTTTGACACCGCCCTGATTCTTCGTCCGGGCCAGAAGTACGAGCGAAACACAGATGACGGATTGCGAGTGTATGCCGGAAACGGCGTCAGCGATGCCGCGCTCGATGTAAGCTGGAACGCAACTTCCGTCCGGGAGGGGGGGGGCCGGCTTCTGGTGCAAGAGGAGCCGGTTTATGGAATCGTGCCGGAGCAGGCCCCCCGGGGGCGGCGGATGGGCCTCGGTTTCGAAAACCCGGTGGAAGAGGCGACGATTCATCTGATCATTACGCCAGCCGGAGGGAAGTGATTTGCCGTTCGGCGGCGTACCGGCAGGGGCAGGTGCCCCGTTCCCGGGCAGGCGGCATCAACCCGCCGGCCGGATGCTCGGCCCGTCCACGAACCGGGGCGGGATCAATATCTGTCGTGGCACTTCCGGTACGCCGTATTCGTTTTGCTGTAACTTCAGTAAATTATCCCCCTTTTACTGACAAACGACAATCCCCGTGGACGCCTTGCGATGCCTGTGATCGATCACATCGCTGCAAATGTACTGTTGTTACCGGCCATTTGCGTTTTGGCCTTGTTCCGGTTGATGGCGTCAACAGCACTGGGCATCCCGCGCCACCGCAACCGGTGAGGCGCTTTCCGGGATGCCCCGGAAGCACC
>JAISAX010000863.1 GCA_031266495.1 Opitutaceae bacterium | reverse complement strand
GGTTTGATGGCTGGATTACCGTGGGTAATCAATCAAACTCGGACGGAACCCAACTGCGGGTGGGTAATGCCTGGTCCACCTTTTCAGACGCAAATCGGAGTTCGTCCGCCATTCTGATGTTTGATTTGTCCAGACTGGATATTGATTTTACAAAAGAGCAAATCGTGTCGGTGACACTGTCATTTTATGTCACAACGATTAATAACGCCAACACGATAACCATTACTCACGGCACAAAAGAAACCCAAACATTGGAATATGGCCCGAGTATTAAAGACACTCCGACTACTCTGACAAACAGCAGATGGAACACTGTCGTGGGGATCGCTTCCGTGACAGGGATTGGCCTGATTTCATATGACGTGACATCGGCATTTCTCTCCGATCTGGCTGCAGACAATACCTTCTCCTTTTCCAGCTACCGTCTGGCGCAGGCGGACACCTATGTTTCCTCCAGTGAGGGAGGCAAGCAAGGCGTTGCGTCGTGGGGTTTCATCGTCGCTTCCGGAGATCAAACCACCAATGCCGTCCCTACGTTGACCATCACCATGCAGGCGATTCCGGAACCCGCTCACCTGGGTGCGCTGCTTGGCGGTGGTATCCTGTTGCTTGTGTTTTTTGCCAGACGGTGTCGCTGACAGGCTTTTCTTCTTCTTCTCCCCCCCCCCCTTGCTACCGAGAAAAAATACCATGAAATCCGCATTACCTCAAGTGTCATGCCACCGGGCTTACCACCGGGCTTTCACCCTGATCGAGTTGCTGACCGTCATCGCCATCATCGGCATCCTTGCCGCGATTATCATTCCCACGGTTGGCAAAGTTCGCAAAAGCGCCCGCCGCGCCGAGTGTGTTTCCAGTCTGCGTCAGATCGTGACTGCGGCCCATCTCTTCGCCAACGAACACAAGGGCTGCTTTCCCACCACGCGAAACGTTGCGATGGGAATGTTTTCCTCCAATCCATCCACCCCTCATGACGGCGGTCTGATCACCGCCCTGCTTCCCTATGCCAACGGCAGCAAAAAAATATTCTATTGCCCGAGTGTGACATCCCCGACCGGTTTCACTTTTGCCGGACAAGCGACAAAAACAGGAGCGGAAGGCACCTCAAGCGGACCTTGGTGGAACATTGGATACTATTGGAATCTCACAATAGAAAGCAGCGTTTTTGACGGGACTCTGCCCAGCCCCTTGCCTCAAACCCAATCAGGTGAACCTCGCCGTTTGATCGCCTCGTGTTTTTATCAGGGGGCAACATTTCCCCATGACGGCAAGCTCAACACTGCTTATGCCGACGGGCATGTTGCCGCCGTAGACAAATCCCTCGATCACATCGTTGATCCTGTAACGTTGCTGCCAAAAAAATAGGCAACCCGTATCCTCTCCCTCTCCCTTTCCCTTTCTGACCCGGCGTCAACCGGGCTGGTAATGCTCACTGTATCCAATCCATCTATGCGAACCGGGCAAATCTTCGATTCCATGTGCTCCTGTATCAATCGGTCCATTACTTGCCGAAGCTTTATCGCATCCATGTTTGCGTTAATCCTGCTCGCAACGGCAGGCGCCGCCCATGCAGACGCTTCGGATGTTCTGTTTTCAGATGCCTTGACCGATCCGGCAACGCTTTCAGACTACAGAATCGTCACCTTGTTTGCGGCCAATGCCGGCCGTTCCTCCGCAAAAGACTCCGCCCTCATCGAACAAGGAGACGCGGGACTCGCGCTCACGGACACCCGCATTTCAGGCAAGGGCCCCGTATCCCTCGCTCTCCTCAAAGCCTTTCCCGACGATTCCGGCCCCTTCCTCGTCCGCGTCACGCTCCGCCCCGGCCAAAGCACATGGGCCGCATTGAAGTGGGGACCGCAACGCAACGGCAACTGGCCGGACAACTCGCACGGTATTGCCATCAGCATTACTCCCGGAGGCTCATGGACAGTATGGGCCAATACAAACGGGAAAATGAAAAACGTCATTGCAGGCGGACGTGCCACCCGTCGCGACGAGTATCCCGTGGCCCTGGTCTTTGCCGGCACGTCCTCTGCCCGAAGCGTTGCCGTTGTCATCGGTGATGCGCTCGTCTTGCCCGAAACCCCCGTCACGTATCCATGGGGCGGGCACAATCTCATCCTCCAGACTCTCGGAAACAAAACCTCCGGCACTGCCTGGATCAAAAACCTCTCCATTGAAAAGCTCACTCCCGCCAACAATCCCGTCACGCTGGCGAATCAGGAATCGGCCAAAAGCATCGGCGTCTGGATCGAAGGCGAAGACACCGTCGATACCAACTTTCACACGGGCAAGGTCGTCAGCGTGGGGAAGACCGGTCCCTCCGGAGGCATGTTCCTGCGCCTTTTTACCTCCAAAAATAATTCCGGGCATCCGCCCGCGCCCTATTATGCAAAATACAAAATCAACGTCCCCGTTGCCGACGTTTACAACCTCTGGATCGCCAGCACACCCAACAACGCCGGATGGGCCAGTCCGCTGACCTGGCGCATAAACGGAGGCGACGAAACCGCCCTGAAAGGCAAGGCGTGGTCGGGCGCCTCGTGGGGAAACGCATCCGATAAATGGGCTGGCTGGGTCTTTGGCTGGACACAGGCAGGTGCTGTCAGACTCGATGCCGGCGAACACGAAATCGAAATCGGCGTCACCGAACCGCGCAGTTCGGGCAGCCATTATGTCGCCTGCCTCGATGCCCTGCTCCTCACCAACAGCAAATCGTTTATCCCCACCGGCAACCACCCCCGCTTTTCCACGCAGCCCGCATGGGAAGAGCGCATGAAAAGCTCTTCCGAACGCGAATACACAGATGCGCTCAACCATAGACTCTATTACGAACTTATCGGCAAAACCCGTGAACAAGTCGGAGAGGAAGTCTCCGCAAAAATCCTTCAAAAAATTTCCCTCCGCCCGCTTCCTGCCGCTGCCGATCGCTCTACCGATGCCACTGAATTTGGTCTCCACGGCATGGAGCGTCCCTTCGTCTCCATTGCGCACAATGCCAATACGCCCGAAGTCGCCCGCGCCTACGATTTGATTGCCCGGGTCGGCGTGGACAGCCTCCGCACGGCCGAATCCTGTTTGCATCGTCTGACCCCGAACGAAAAGAAAAGCGACACCAGCCAATTGAACCTCCGTTTTGACGATCTCGATTTTCAGGTCTCCAACGCCTGGAAATACGGGATGACCCATCTCTTTACGGTCGGATACCCGCAAGGCCCCATGACTGTCTCCGGGAACATGCTCTCCGCCTGCGCTCCCCGATATCACGATCTTTACAGGGAATATTTCGATGCCGTGTTTTCCCGTTACAAGGACAAGGGGCTTCGCTGGATCGAAATGGGCAACGAAGTGGACGCCCCCTCTGTTTGGTGGAAAAAATCCACGGCCGAACAGTACGTTCAGGAAGTGAAGATGGTTTATGAATCCGCACGCAAAAATGCTCCGGCGGCCCGTGTGGTGGCTTTTGGCTCTACCTACTCCCGCGATGAGAAACACGGAGGCGAGGACGGCGGACGCCGTTTCGTGGCCAGGTGTTTCGACCTCGGGATCGACAAGTATGCGGATGCCTATTCGTTGCACCATTTATCCGCGTTAAAAACCAAGGATTTTCCGGCATTCTTCCATCGCGAGTTCGCCCGCACCGGAAATCCCGATACACGGAAGAAACCGCTGCTCAACACCGAGCAGAACAGCGGATCGTATCCATATGATGGAGCCAAGGCCTTTGCCCGGGTCTTCTTTCTCTACGACATGCCGCGCATGGATTTTTTCATTGCCCGTGATTTTTATGAAAATGGCAACCTGCTGGCATGGGGAATGTTCGACATCGACTGGCGTCCCAAACTGCGAATGCTGACGTATGCGTTTTCCGTGGACGCCATGCGAGGACGCGAACTCGTCGGCATTGCGCAACCCGCGCCCGGGGTCGAAGCCTACGTGCTGAAACGTATCGATACCTACAAAGGCCGGCCTGCCACGCCCGGCACCGACGCGCCTTACAGCATCGTTCTCTGGAAAACAGACCGGGAGACTCGGCAACTTTCCACGGACGCCACCATCGAACCGGTCACGATCAACACCGGTCTCAAAAACGTGACCGCCGCTTATGCGTGGGATCTCGATCCGGTGACCTTTACCAGAACCGTGCCATCATTTTCCGTCGGAGACGAACCGCTGGCGATCTATACCGAAGAGCTTCCCGACTGGAAACTGCTCACACGCGACGAGTATCTGGCAACCGTGGAAGCAGGAAAAACCGACGCCCCGCTCCCGACTTCCAACCTGTAACGGCATTCGCTACGTGATACGTTCAAGGTCGCAAATTGCGACCGCCTCCCGCCTCGGACTGGTCATTGTCGAGCCACTTGAGGTCGGGGGAGCAGGCCGTGTGTGGGGGGGGAGGGGCAGAAGGGCAGGAGCACAAGGTACGAGATTGTTATGACGACAACGACAGCAGGATTGGCGCGGGCGGATGAAACGTGTATGGGGATTGTTCTATCCTCACCATGTCCGACGAGATTGTCCCTCTTGAACGCA
>JAISAX010000709.1 GCA_031266495.1 Opitutaceae bacterium | reverse complement strand
ATTCACGCCGTGGCCGCCACCAGATCGCTGACACGGACGAAGGCCACGTCGGCCCCTCCTTCGGGCCGGATCATGGTGTAACAGATGTAGTCCCCGCGAGGACCGCAGAACTGCGGGTGCGGGTGCAAATGATACGGACGAAACGCGGCGGGAGGGGTAGGCATCCGGGAGACGATGTCAATCGTCCGGCGGGTGCCAAGGTTGACGAAACGGACATGATGGGTGTCGGGCGCATCGGGCGGCAGCGCGTCGAGCACGATGTAGTTGCCACAGGGTGACGCGTGGGCGTGCGAAACCGTGCCGTGGGGCCAGACAAGCTCGGGACGGGCGCCGGGGGTGCCGGCGGTGGCGAGCGGCGCGCGCTCGACGCCGGTCTGGTAGTGGATGTAATAAATGTAGTCTCCATCGTATGACCACCATTCGTGTCCGTGCATCTGGCGGGGATCGGTGCGGACTTCCTTATGCGGGGTTTCGAGATGGGTATTGCTGGCGACAGGCCGGTAGGACGGGCCAACGAGAGAGGAAAGTGAATCGGGGTAAACGGGATACAGGCCGCGCGCGTCGTCACGCCGGACCAGCCAGAGGCGGTTGTCCTTGTAGCGGACTTCTCCGGTCTTCTGGTCAACGCAGTTTTCCTGCGCGAGCAGGAGAAGGCCGGGATGCCGTGGCGAGGGGTTGAACTGGCCGTGGTTGCAAGTGTGTTGCAGGGTTTGCCAGATTTCGATCCGGCCGTCGTCGAGCCATGCCTGGCCGACCGGGTTTTCGGGGCCGATACCGGCATCGATGTTGAGTGCGCGGCGGTCAGGCGAAAGGGTCAGGTGCGTGGCATAACGGCGAACCGGCCGGTTGCGGGTGATGGCGGGCGTGAAGGCGGCGACCCGCTCCGGGCGATCCTCCGGACGGGCGGTGCGCCGCCAGATGCCCTGTTCGTTGGCCCAGTAAATTTCGCCGGTCTCATGATCGAGCATGGGCGAGGCTTCCGTAAATGCGGTCTCGGGATAATGGCGGATGATGCCGCTCGCAAACTCGGCAACGGCCAGGGTGCGTCCACTGTGCGCGGAGTTGGCGGGGGGAAATGCACAGTAAAACCAGTACCGGGCCTTCCCGTCGGGTGCGATGTGAAGGCTGGGGTTGACGTAGTAGAAGGACTGCTGGAGCGGGGCAACACGGGCCTGCTCCGCCGGCGTGCCTACAGGCGTGAGGAGGCGGCTGGTAACACCGCTTTCGGGGTCGGTCCATGGCACGAGCAGCGGCGATTCGAGAAAATCGGCGGCAAGAGGCGTCTCCGCTTCGCAGGCAAGCCAGGGGACGTCAGCGGGCAAGCTCATAGGCGAGTCGGGTGCCGGCGGGAGTGATGGTGGCGGCAGTGAAGACGAGAGTATCGGCGTTATGTTGTAATTTGATTTTCGTTACACGTTTCCCGGTAGCGTCCACGGTCCAGGCGGACCAGGCGGCGGGATCGGAGAGGCGGAGAGTGATAGTCGCGGTGCCGCGTTGCACGAGATGAGGGAGGCGGCCCCAGCTTTCGAGAAGCTTGCGGTCTTGATGAGCAAAGCGCAGTCCCGTCGGCAGCGCGTCGGTGAGATGCGTGACGAGGATGCGGCGAGTGCTGGCAAGGGGAGCGTCATCCAGCGAGATCACTTGCACAACGGCGTCGGTGGCGCCGTTTTTCACGGTCACCAGGTCGCCGGTGAGCTGGCGGCTGGCGGCGAGCAGAAAGTGTTCGCTGCGCGGCGTGATAATTTTGACGGTGCCATCGGTGGCATGGAGTTCGATCTGACGGGTTTCGCTGACGTAGCGGGTGGCGCTCGCGTCAATGGAACCGGCAGGGAGGACACCATCGCGCTGGAGGCGGGATGCGAGCGTGTCGTCAGCGGTGTAGGCGCGGGCGGGAGCCGGCTTCTCCAGCGCGGGGGCAATGCCGGTGACGATGGCGGCGGGCCGGGCGTTGTTATCGCCGGTTTTTGCGAGGATCGCGGCAGGCTCGCCGGTGAGGGAACCGATGCGGGTGACGAGGCCGAGACGCGAAAAGTGTTCAGGGAAGCGTTGGATGAGAGTGGTCCAGACTTCGGCAGGGCGGACAGCGTAGGCAATGACGCCGGGCGCGGGAGCGATGTCGCCGCGCTGGAAGAGGAACGAACCGACGCGGTCGGCAATGATGCCGATGGGATCGGCGGCGAGGGCGAAGTAGTTTTCGTATCCGCCTTCGAGCGCGGTTTTGTCGTTTTGCGCGTATTGGAAATTATAGAGGGCGTCCCAGTCCTGAAGGCTGGCGCAGGCGGGCATGAGGAGCGCGCCTTCGGCCCGGTGGCGGTTGGGACGGCAGTAGTTGAATTCTGTTACAGTGAAGGGTTTTCCGAGGATACGGGTGGGCATGATTTCACGCGGCAGACGGGCGAGTTGACGGGTGGCGCTGCCTTGATGGAAGGCATAGGGGGCCTGCCAGGCTTTTTGCGGAAATTTGGGGTGGTCCCAATATTGGTGATTATCCACGTAGTCGTAGTGCTCGCGAACATACGCCAGTCCTTGCGGCGAGGTGTAGTTGGAACCGGTGAGGAGCGCCTTGACGCCCATGCCGCGCAGGATGGCAAAGAGGCGGGCGTCGGATTTGGCGTGGGTTTCATGGATGAACCGGTTCCAGGCGGCGGCGCGCCGGGCTTCGGTTTCTCCGGGAGGCGGCGTGCGCGAGGCGGCGAAGGCGGCTTCATAACGGGCACGGATGTCGGGATTGCCGAGTCGGACAGCGAGAGTGTCTTCATTGACGGGGCAGATGCCGATGAGCGCGGGGTCTTCGGCCCAGGTGAGGCCGGTGTAGGGGTTTTTGCGAAGGAGGAGAGCACGAGCGAATTTTTCGAGCGAGGCAACGGCGGCGTCGGAGACGGGGACGATGCCTTTGAACGGGGCGCGCGTCTGGCTGCCGGACTGGCCGGGTTTGAAGCCGGTTCCGAAGGAGAGGAGTTCGGCGTCGCTGAAACCGCGGTTGGAAAAGAGGTCGATGTTGATGTAGATGCCGCGTTTTTTCATGGCGGCAAAAAGGTAGTCGAGCTGATCAAGGCGAGCCGGATCGAGATCCCAGGAGCTGGCGCCGCGGTGGCGGACGAGGGTTTGGTCGAAGTGGTGAAAACGGACGGTGTTGTAACCGGAGCGGGCAAGGCGTTCGGCGAGTCGGTCGGCATCGGTTTTTTTCAGAAAATTGGCGGAAAAGCACAGGTTGACGCCCCAAAAGCGGACGCGCCCGGCGGGAGTTTGCTCAAAGGCAAAGTGTCCGTCGGGCGTGACGATGAGGGCGCCGTGTTTTCCGGCAGGCGCATTTTTCAGGACTTGTGATGAAAAATCGAATACTCCTCCCGGTTCAATTTCGGTGGAATGAGCATAAGAGGCCCAGTCTTTTCCGGGGGCGACAACAAGAGGAAGGCGGGCTTCGAAGAGCGGGATGTCGTCGGGTGAGGCGGTGGCGGCGAGAATCATCCAGGTGGCGGCCCCGGTGCCTTCGAGTCGCAAGGAGACGGGTGTTTTGCCTACGTCGGTGATGAAGCGGGAGGCATAGAGTCCGATGCGGGCCGCCGGGTTTTCGGCGGACCATGCGATGGCGGCATTGGGCGCGGAGAGAGGATTCCACCAGTCGCCGACGTCGCGGCCACTGATGACTTCGTGCCGTGAACGGGTGCCGTCGGTGTAGTGGAGGGTGAGCGTACCGACGGATTTTTGTTCAGAGGGAAGCCAGGCGGCAGCGTGCAGGAGGTAGAGGTTGCGCCACGGAGTGTGAATGTGAGGTTTGGGGAGGGGGGGGGGAGGGGGGAGATCAATGGTAACGGGTTCGCGAGGGAGGCCGGGCTGGTCAGCGTTGCCGAAGATGATGGCGGCACGGTTGCCGTTGGTCGCGGGGTCGATGACGTCGAATTCGAGCGGCGGGGCGGCGAGGCGTCCGGGTTTCATCGCGGAGAGGTCGTTGTCCTTGCCTTGATCAGTCCAGCCGCCGTGCCCATCGCCGGGGATGTCATCGCGGATGTCGCGGTTGGCGGCGGCGCGGAGCGAGAGGGGGTTATTGCGAAAGGGTTGCCAGCGGAATTGCAGGGCGAGCGATGCGGCGCGGAGGGTTTTGTCGCTGGTGGTCTTGTTGGTGATTTTGTCGTCGGATGTATCCAGAAATTTCAGACGGAAGTTGTAGTTGGGCGAAGACCATTTGCGGTTATCCTGGGCGCGGATGCCAAAGTTGCCGGTAATGGTGAGCGTGCCGGTGCGGGTGGGGATGATGAGTTCGCGGGGGGCGGGGGAAGCGGAAAAAAGAGTGGTGGTTTTGCCGGGGGCGTTGGGGAGTGGATAGATTCTGGTGTCGAGACGCACGGTCTGGCCGGCGAATTGTTCGACCGGGAGGTCGATCTGGAAACTGGCTTCGCTGGCAGGCACGTCGTCGGTGGCCTTGAGTTGCCATGTCGCGGTGAAGGCGCGCCCGTCTCCGGCAACGGGTGCGAGGCGCTGAGTCAGCGCAAGGGGGACTGGGGAGGTCTTGATGGAGAGCGTGCCGCGGGTTTCGATGACACCGGGGGAAACAGATTGTGTGTTGGTTTTTTCGATACGGAGGGCGTTTTGCCGGGTCTGCACCCATTTGGCATCGAAATGGCCGACGTAAAATTTTGCACCGTCGATGTTGAATGTGCCGTCGGGCCGGAATTCAAAGGCGGGGATGTCGGACGCGGGGGAAGTGGCGGAGCGAGCGGTGAGGGTCGCGACAACGGCAAGCGCGACAATTACAGCAAGGCGTGTGCAAGGCGGGAGGCGGTGCATTCGGGAAGATGGTGATGGGCAGCGAGAGACGCCGGTTAGCGTCCAAACCAGAATGTGCTGGCGGGCGTGCCCACGGCGGGTGTGCCGGATTGTTTGTAAGCGGGGATTTTGTCCGGGGAAAACGATTGAACGTGACCGTCGAGAAAAAGGAAATTGGCGCGGTCGCGGTGGATTAGTTCGGAGGGTTTGTCGCAGGTGAAACCTTCGTCGTAAGCGTTGTGAAGCGGTTCCCAATATCCGTCGGCAATAATAACCATGCGGGACGGGGCAATGATGTCGGAATAACGCGGAGTGCCGGGTTGCGCAGGATTGGAGACGGAGTTTTTGCGCGTGGGCATGAGATTGATGCTGTAAGTGCGGGTGCGTTCGTCGGCGTTTTTGCCAATTTTCATCCGTTGTGCAGGACAGCCAAGGATGCCAATGATGCCCACCGTATTCCGGTCGCGGAGTTCCACCGCAAGCCGTTGGAAGTAGCCTTGTTTTTCGTCGGCAGGCCGGTTGTCGCGGTCGTTCCATCCGAGGGGGAGGCAGTCTTTGTTTTCCATTACTTTCTCCATGTAAAACAAGTGGTTTTGACGAAGGTTGGAGATGCACTGGGCGTTGCGCGCGGATTCGCGCACGCGGCCAACGGTCGGGATGATAATGGCGGCAAGGATGCCGATGATCGCAATGACCGTGAGCAACTCGATGAGAGTGAAGGCGGCGTCAGTATACTTTGAATACGGTCTCATTGGATAG
>JAISAX010000681.1 GCA_031266495.1 Opitutaceae bacterium | reverse complement strand
CGCCCCCCCCCCCCCGCGGGCCGGGGGGGGGTGGGCCGCCGGCCGGGGCCCCCCCCCCCCCGCCACTTCGATCCGGCGGCTTCGCCGTCCACGGGCTGGAAGCCCGTGCCACTTCATGGGCAGGATGCCCATGCCACTTTGCGGGCGAGACGCCCGCGCCACAGCGCACTGCGTAACATCAGTGACGCAGATGAAGTTACGCAGGCAGCCAGCCTTCACCCTGCCGGGCAGTCCACCCCCCCCCCCCCCCCCGGCCCAGACCAAACCGCCCGACTTGGAAGGTTTGATGCTTCCGGGCTTCCTGGTTTCGTTTCCTGGCTATGGATATTGCCGCACGATACGCACCCGCATGGCCTGGCTGGAGCGGCGGGGCCTTGTCATTCCCGTGGGGAGAAACAACCGCGATCCCCGACGGCGGTATGTCTGGAAACACCCGGCGCAGCCAAAACCGTCATTTGACGGAAAGAGTGTGTGAGGGGGCGGGGCGGGGGGGCGGGGGGGGGGGAATTCAGTCGGTTGGCAACGGCGCGTTGGGAGTTACGGTGTCAACGGGTTTGGCGGGCGAGGTTTTCGGGCGAGGTTTGCGTTCGGTTTCGGTCGCGATCCGGAAGCCGACGCCTTGATTCGTATCGAGATTCATATTACCATTTTGAAAAAACCTGCTTTCGCCGGTTGCGGTTGTGTTGTCCCGGACGAGTTCTCCCGTGAGGTCGTTGTTGCGAAACACCACCGAGCCGCCGCCGATTGGTTGCGTGCCTGTCCATGCAGCGTATTTCCAGCCGTCGATTACGTTATTTTCGATAATGACGCGGCCTTCGCGGGAAAAAAATTGAGCAATGGCGGCTTCGACTGGCAGCGGATTGTCCTCGTTGGATTCGCGCCTGAAAACGTTGCCCTTGACGATCAGTCGCCTCACTCCCTGTGCGCCGCGGATGGCGTGGTAGTTGCCGGGCAGGGTGTTTTTTATGTCGTTGTTCAGGATCAGCACCTCCTGCGAGGCGTTCACCATGTTGATCCGCCCGTTGACGAGCTTGTTGCCGGAGATCGTCACATCCTCGCTGGCTTCGATGGTGATGACGCGCGGGCGGCCTTCGCGGGCCACAAACTGGTTGCCCGTCACCAGAATCTTGCGGTTGCCGAAGCTTTTTGTATTGGCGCTGTGGAGACGCAGGAAATCGCCCTGATAAACGGGGTCGCCTTCGGGTTCAACCGTCACGAGGTTGCCGGAGATGACGATGCTGTCGCCCCAGAAATAGCAGCCGATGCCAAAGTATTTCGAATTGATGGAAATATTGTTGGAGATGACCGCTGTGCCGGTGCCCTCGGTGTCATAGGCCATGTCGCGCATATAGCGGGCGAGATTGTTCGAGATGACGACATTGCGCCCTTTGGATCCCCAGGCGAGGGTCATGCCATATTCGGCAAAATTGCCCAGCACTTGAACATCAAAGGCGCCAGCGGTGTCTTTCAGGTATCCTTCGTCTCCAGGACGCGAACCGCGTTTGACGGTCGAGGCGGTGCCTCGCGGGATTTGCTTGTGGTTGTCGTTGGAGTCGCCGCCCCACCATTGGCACTGGAATGTGACGTGTTGCGACCAGTTGCCTTCGTGCAGGAGCCATTCGCTGCCGTTTTCAAAGAGCGTGATGTATTCGCCCTGAACCATTTTGTTGTCCTGTACTTTTACGCGGATACACTGTTGCGCGTGGACGAGCGCCCATAGGCGGCTGATGTCGCAATCGCGCACCACGATGTCCTTGCAGCCTTCGAGGCGAAGGCCGACAAATCTGCCGAACCCCTTGGCCGAGTAGTTGTTCGCGCTGCGCAGGGCTTTCAGACGTGTCAGACGCAGGTTGCTGACGTCGCGGGCCTCGGCCACCGCGGCAAGCTCCTCCACTCCGAGTTGGTGGCCATCATGTTGAGGGAAATCGAGTGTCAGCCCGTCGATGGCGACATCATCACCCGCAATGCGAAAGAGCATTCTGCCCTTGATGAGCGATACGTCCGGCTCGACGACTGCTCCCGCTCCAAATTCCAGGCGCGTGCCTGCGGGCAGCACCAGGCTGCCCAACCGATAACGTCCTGGACCAAAAAATACATGCGGGGAATCGGTATTGAGCACCGCTTGCACGGCATCGGTCAGTGCCTGTGCGGAGCGTCCGGATTTTGCCATTATTTGTGTGTATCCGGATACTGGAGCATCGACAGCCTGAAGGAGGGAGGAGGTTGTGACGGCCAGCAAAAGGGCCGCCACAAGCGAGTATGTGGGAACAGTACGCATGGTGATGATTATTGGATTGTTACAGGAAACGTTTTGTCACCTGTCGTTTTCGGGTTTTCCGATTCCGCCAGTGCCGTCCGCTTTTAATTCTTCGCTGGATTTGTAGTAAGATGTGTCGCGTTTGATGTCCGCCTGGCTGATCCGGCTGATCTTTTTGAGGGCCGCGTGCCCGTCGAGAAAGAGAACGGCCACTTTGCCCGCATGTGGTTTCGGAATGGCCATCGCCAGTCGCGTTGACGAACCGGAAAGACTGGTGCCGTCAATGTATCTGGCGTCCTCGCAAAGATCCATCGCATAGGGCTGGCCGGAGGGGCAGGTGAATTGCGAGAACGGAAGTCCCCTGACGTATTCGTTAAAGCCCGCGCCCCACACGGCTCCTTTGGCGCGTGAGGGACAACTGAAGTTATTCTGCACATACACCAGGGTGTTCGCATCCGTGTTCATTTTCATTCCCATGTATTGGCTGAACAGGACACTGCCTTCGAGCCTCGGCGCGGCGTACTGGATTCCTGGCATCATGTTTTTGTTCTCGGCAAGATACAGGTGAAGCGCCTGGCCAATCTGTTTGTAGTTGCTGATGCACTTCGCGGCCTTCGCCTGATTGCGGACTTTTCCGGTTACGGGAAGGATGATCGCGGCCAGCACTCCGATAATGGCGATGACCGCCAGAAGTTCCACCAGCGTGAAACCCGATGGTGGATGGAGCCGGGGAGGGGGAAATCGCCGGAATGCCGTCGTTTTTTGTAGTTTAGAGTTCATGACATCGGGGATTGTCTGTTATCTCCGTGAAAAACGGCGGGCGAAAGCAAATCCCGATAAAAGGACGCCGCCAATCAAGGCCCAGTCGCCGGGTTCCGGAATGGAGGGCAGGGTGACACTGAAATCGGTGATCTTGTTGACGTTGGAATCCGCCCACTGGAAAAACGCCCCGACCGACCCAAGAACCGGCGCGGTGGCAAACACATGGGGAGCCGCCAGAACATTTACCCCGTTCAGGAAAACTCCGGTGACCGTTTTGTGTTCAACATCATAGCTGAACGAAAAAGTATTGGAATCCGCAAGACTGAACCCCTCGCCAAGCGCTCCTGTCGCCAGCGTCGTGTTGCCGTTTTTCAGATACCAGCTGGCCGTGGTCGAACGGCGGGAAATCTGGAGCCAGAGCGAGCCGTTCGAGGTCGGTGAGGAAAAACTTCCCGTTCTGGAAAAACCGAAACCGATCCATTTGTCCGTCGTTCCCGAGCCACCCGAATTCAATGTGATGGCGACAGTGACGATATTGCCATTGTCGGAATAAAGACTGTAGTCGAATAGTAACGACATATTGGCATGTTGTGTCGTTTCTGCCGTCAGATAGTCGTGCGTTCCATTGTTTTTGAAGACCAGGGCATCCGAGGCCGTCCAGGTTAATGAAGTGCCCGCAGCATCGGGGCTGGTTCCTGCCAGTTTCACGATTTCGTCAGACGAATAGCGTCCGGTAAACGTGTCTTCGATGACGACAGTCGCGCGGGCGGGCAGCACCAGCGTGCAAGCGGCGAGAAACACCGCGCCAAGGTATAACGATTGGAATTTCATGATAATCAGGATCAGTGTGTGTTGTTCGGGTTTGGGAAAAAATCAGTGGTCATTGTCCGGATCGGTTTTGGTCTGTCTTGCCACACGGCTGACTGGCCAGGAGGGTTGCTCTGTGTTTGCGACATACACCCCTTTACCCGGGGCACCGCGAAGAAGGCCTTTCTCGATCAAAGCCTTGAGGACGCGGCGGACAGTGGGCTTGCTGATGTCGTTGCAGAAATGGGCGATGTCCCGCGCGGTGGGGAGGAGGTCGCCTAGGCCGTATTCACCGGAGAGCAGCCATGTATGGACAAGTGAATACACCTGTTGGCCTGGCGGGAGACCGGCCAGCATCTCCGGAGTGATGGCGCAAGGGACGCCGGTCCCGGCGACGGAAATCCGTTCCCGGGCAAAACGTAATGAAAATTCACTACACGCGAAAACGTCGCGCACAGACACGGCGGCGCGACGGATTTTCTTGCGCAATTCGCTATTATTCAGCGAGTTGGGGGGGGGGGGGGGGTTACCCCGCGGGTCATAAACATGTGTCGCGCCGGAATGCC
>JAISAX010000618.1 GCA_031266495.1 Opitutaceae bacterium | reverse complement strand
CGACGCCCCCGGCAGCCAGCCCTCCCCCCTCCCCCCCCCGTCCCCGCCCCCGCTCGAACGCACCCTCCGCGTCTTCCGCCGCCCCGCGCGCCCCGCGGACAACACGGACGCTCCCGCCGCCGGACGCCGCCGTCACCTTCACCTGTATTCGACATCAAAAGACAAAAACAAAAACCTCGCCCGCTTCGTCCCCCGGGCCACCGCGCCCCTGTCCGCCCCCGACGAAATCGCCACGCTCGAACCAACGGCGAGCGTCCTCCTTCTCCCCTCCGGACTCACCGCCGCCGAACAACAAAAACTCGGCGCCCCGCTCGAACGCTTTGTCCATGCCGGCGGACGCGTGCTCGTCCTCGCACAAAACAACTACGCCACCGGCTGGCTCCCCTTCAACGCCCGCCTTTCCTCCGCTCCCGCCACGGTCCTGTATCCGGCCTCCACGGCTCATCCCGTCACACGCGGGTTGCCCGACGGCGCCCTGCGCTTCTGGCGACCCGACCACACCGTGGTGCGGGTGGCGGTGGAGCCGGGCGACGGCGTGGCGGCCCGCCTCCTGGCCGATTATCCCGTCCCGGCGCTTGCGGAGATCCTCCACGGCGGCGGCATCTATCTCCTCTCGCAAATCGAGCTTGAGCCGGCCCTCGGAATCGAGCCAATGGCGGAAAAACTCCTGTCACGCATGACCGGATACCTGTGTAACCAGGTTGCCGATACGGAAAACGCCACCACGCTGATCGCCTCCACGGGAAGCCGCTTTTCCCGCGCCCTGGCCGAACGCGGCGCGCGCCTGGAAGCAACCCGCCCCAACCTCGACCCCGCCTTCCTGACCTCCCCCTCCCCCCCCGCCGCCGTCCCTCCCTCTGGCCCTCCCGTCGCCGGCCCATCCGCCACCGGCACCCGGCAATTGCTTTGGGACGCCACCACCGTCCCCCTGGAACGCGACGCCTGGCTCCGGCTCGACCCGTGGATCAAATCCGGCGGACGCCTCGTGCTGCACGGCCTCGACGCCGACGCCATCCGTCGCCTCGCGGAGTGGACATCCCTCCCGCTCTCCCCCGTCACACCCGCCACCGCCGCCACGCCCGCCGCCGGACCCGTGACCCTGCTCGACGACCCGCTCAACCGCGGCATCGGCATGGCCAGCCTCGCCTTTGGCGACAAGGGACAACCGCACCCGCGCCAGTATCCGGCGCTCACTACAACCACGCTCACGGCCACGCCCGTCCCCATCCCCGGCCTGCGACCGGCCACCGCCCCCGCGATGGTCTGGGGGACGCTGGCATGGGGGGCAGGCCAGATCGTGTTCGACCAGAGCCGCTGGGAGGACGAAACCCTGAAAATCGCCGAAGCCGGCCGCTTCGCATCCGCCCTGCTGACCAATCTGGGACTACGCTTCGCGTCCCTGCCGATCACCGCCGAACCCGGCGGCTGGCATCCCCTCGACCTGCGCCCCGCGTTCAACGCCGTCATTGAAACCGAATACAACAAAAATTATCCGGATCGCCAGAACGTGGACGCCGGCCTGCTCCTGCGCGGCGACTGGCCCCGCGGACGCCAGACCCTGCAAGGCGTGCTCTTCGACATTGCCGACCCGCGAACCGTGCCCGCCGGACGCAACCTCATTCGTATCAACACCGCGAACACAACGGCGGGCGGAGTCCGGATCGAATCCTTCCCCGGCGGAGCGCGAAGCGTGCGGGTGACTGTGCCTGCCGTCAACGCCGCCCGGCTCGCGTTTTTGCACACCGCCCTGCACCTGTGGGGCGACCGCTTCGGCCAGTTCAGCGCCGCCGCCGGGAGCCGCATGTGGGACTACGAAATCGACTACGAAAGCGGCCGGCGCGTCCGCATCCCCGTGCTTGCGGACCGGCACTCCGGTCGCCTGCGCGACGGAGGCATTGCTGACAAACCCGAGGCCCGTCTTTCTTTTTCCAGTACGGATGAGACCGGCGAGCAAACCGCTTACTACGAGATGCAATGGCGCAATCCAACGCCCGAGGACAAGATCACGGGCATCACCATCATCGGCGGCAACAACCCGGCAAAAATGCCCGTCGTGCTGGCCATCAGCTATCAAGCCTGGGAGCACACCTTTCAGTGATCCCGCGACTGAAGTAATGCGGCTCCTCTGCGAGGGATGCCACACTGGCAAGGCGCGTGTGTGTGTGTGTGGGGGGGGGGGGGGGCGCACAGTCGTCGTCGAGCGCAAGGTGCGCCCCACCGATGTCCTCCGGCACTCGCAGGCCGATCCCCCTCGGCCACTCGAGCAAGGCACTGTGTTGTCCGATGATGGCATCCGGCCGCTCGCGCTCGATCCATTCGCTTTGGCACCGTAAGGAAATAAAGGAAGTCATCAGCGGCCCGCCGGAGCGGGCCATCCCTGCAAAATGCTCCGCGTAGCAGGGCTGCTGGCGTCCTTCGACCTTCTGACTTTTGACCTTTGGCTACACACTAGCGCTCATAGGCTTCCTGCTCGTGGGCTTGTCACCGGACGCCGGCTTGCCGGATCAGCTCGACCGAGGCGATTTGCACGGTCGCGTTGACCATGCCGGGAGCACTGCGGTCCTGCTGCAACGTGAGCTGTTCGAGCGCGAGATAGGGCGCGCGCTGGGCCAGCTCGGCATAAAAACGGATGACCGCAGACATGTCGGCCCGCCGGCTGGTGATGCGCACGGAATGAAAGGCGAACTGGTTCGTGCGCTGGGTGGTCGGTGAATCGCTGTTGACCTGCAGGCCGGCCTGGGTGCCCAGGGCCTGGATCTCGGCTACGAGTTTGCTCGCGTTGTACGTGCGCTCGGCGTCGAGGTTGCTGACTGCCGTGGCCGCGGCGGTTTCGATCGCCACCCGGTTATCCAGCAGCACCTGCTGCGTGGCCAGGTCGGCGCCGGCGCTGCGCCAGGTTTGATACTGGAGGCGCGCCCGCTTCGTCGCCCCGCTCAGCCAGATGACGGCGGCGGTGACTATGAGCGCGAGCACGAGCAGCTTTTCGCGGGTTTGACGGGTAAAAAACCAGGTTTTCATTGATGGTGGATTGCAGATTGCAGATGGATCGGCGGCGGTGGTGGTGGTGTGTGTGTGTGTGGGGGGGGGGGGGGGGGAGGATGTCAGGGGGCATCCGGCGGAGGAGGAGGAGGCGGCGGCGGAGCACCTTCGTCATTTTCCCGGGTGGCGGGCGGCGGGGCCGGGGTTTTGGCGGGGACGGGAGCTGCCGGGGCGGCGGGCGTGAGGCCGACAATCGTCGGCGGCGTGGCGGGCGTCACCCGGGAGGCCGCCGGCTCTTCCGCGGACTCCTGCGCCGTCTCCTCCGGCGCGGCGGCAGGCGCTGTCCGGGCGGCGGCGGCTTTCGTGTCGTCGCCCTCGTCCTTGCCGAGAGTGTCGGCGGGCTTGACCGCGCCGGGCGGCACGACCGGCGGTCCGTCGGTGGCGCGCAGGGCCTCGGGTCGAAAGGTGAGCGCGAGTATGAAGGATGTGGTGCCCTCGCGGGCGCGGATGTCGCGGGTCTGCACTCTTTCGATGGCGGGCAGTTCCTTCAAAATGCTTTCGTAGGCGTTGACGTCGGCGGCGCTGGCGGTCTGCGCCTCGATTTCCAGTTCGCGGGTGCCGCGCGTCACGGTGCGCTGGAAGGTGATCGAGCGGGGTCGTTGCGGGTTGATCAGCGCCAGCATTTCAAGGGGCATGAGCCGGCGGTCGGAGAGTTCTCCGATGCGTTCGGCGAGCGTTTGCGCGGTCATGAGCCGGTTGACGTCCGCCGACTGGGCGTTGCTGCGTTTGTTGCGGCTGGCGGTGTGCGCGCGGAAGACGCTGGCGGCGATTTCGACCAGCGCGGCGAACACCAGCAGGCTGATCGCGAGCTGGACGCCGCGCCAGAGCCAGTGGTCGCGCCGGGCGGCGCGTTCGCGGGCGGCGAGAAAACCGGGGTCGCGGACGTCCGCCGCATCGAGCGCCGCGGCCGGCAGTACCCAGGGGGGGGGGGTGGCGGCGTGGCCGACGCGCAGTTCCAGCGCGCCTTCGCCGGTCGTGGTGGCGTTGATCTCGCCGGCGGGGATGCGGACGGGCACATCGGCGTCGAGTCCGGCCCGTTCGCGGAGGGCGGCGGCGTGGGGTTCCTGGTCGGTTTCCGAGGTGGATTCCTTGACGAGGACGGCGGCGGGCAACGTCTCGCCCCGGCGCCAGGCCATGCCGACGAGTCGTTCGGGGCCCTGGCAGAGCACGATCCCCGCCGCGCCGCGTTCGGGGCGGTGGGCGAGGAGCGGAAGAAATTCCGGGAGGACCTGGCGGGCGGCATCCCAGGCTTCGGGGTCCGCGTCGGCAAACCGGCGGCGCCAGGCGGCGTAGGCGAGCGCGGTTTTTTTGTCCGGGGCGACGACATAGCCCGAATAAAGTTGCGCGGGTCCAAATGGAGACAGGCCTTCGATGGCGAGCGCCACTTGTTCGTCGACCGGAGCGCCTTCGGCAAGGGCGACCGTGCGCACGAAAAAGCGGTCCCCGGGCAGGAACAGGACGGGGGCGTAATTCGCCGGGGCGGCGGCATCGGTGGCGGCAAGGGCGGCGGCGGCTGTGGCTGTGGCCGGTGGTGCGGTGAGTGGCAGTGGCATGGGTGAGGCGGTGGTGACGGCGGCTGTCTGTGACTGCTGTGGTGGTGGCGGTGGTGGCTGCGATGGTTTCGACTTAAGTCGATTCAAGTCGGCTTGAGTCGGAGCGGGGCGCCTCAAGGTCGGAGCGGGGAGCGGGCGGCGGACCACTGTCTTCGTGGATTTCGAGGAAGGTGAATGGATAGTTCAAGGCTTGCTGTTGGGTGGTCGGTCCGGGGATCACGGCGGTGGAGGATACGCTGGTGGCGGTGGTGGCGGTGGTGCCGGTGGACGTGTTGCCCGAGGTCTGCCGCGAGCCGGTGTTGCCGGTGCGGTTGTTGTTACGATTGTTGGTGCCGGTGTTGCCGGTGGATGACGATGCGGAGGTCGCGCCGGTTCCCCAATATCCGATGGTGGCCGAGGACGTGGACGAGGTGGGCGCGGCAAAGGCCTCCGGCAGGCTCACGTCGCTGTCCAGGGCGAGGAGGACCTGGAGGCGGGTGGTGGCAACGTCTTCGCGCACCGTCACCGTGATGCGGAGGCAGTGAATGCTGGCGCCGAAGTTTTGATAGTCGGCAACGCCCTGGACGATGACTCCGGCCTCCTTCACGTCGCGAAAAAACGGCAGGTTCCCGGAGGCGACGCGGGTTTCCCCGGCATTGAACTGCTGCAGGCGGGCGATCTGGGTGTCGTCCATGCCGGCCATGAGGAGCGAGGCGGGGCAGGCGGCGTTGATGTTGGTATCGGAAAAGCTGTAGAGCGATATGTTTTGCCGGAAGGCCTCGGCGAAGGGCGTGAGCTGGCCGTTCTCGTCGTAGAGAAAATCGCGCACCACCGCGATGGCGGCAAATTCCTCCCAGGAACGCGGCGAGCGTTGCGGCACTTTGTGCGGGAGTTCCTCGCGTTCGTAAACGGTGGGGACGGAGTCGAAATTGACGCCGTTGTAGTCGGCTTTTGACCAGGACAGGAACGCGTCGGCGAAGCGTTGCGCGTCGTTCTGGCGCATGTCGAGTTTCTCGCAGAGGAGGATCAGTTTGTTCTGGTCCATTTGCGGGAGGGAGAGTTTGCCGCTCTCGTCCTCGAAGGTGAACTCGACCGTGACGCCTTCGCGTGGCGTCATGCCGGCATAGGCGTAGGGGTCGCCCCAGCCTTGCGCCGGCGCGTTGAGCGTGTCGCCGTCGATGGCCTTGACTTCGGCTATGACGGCGAGGGCGAGTTCGAGCGCGGCATACGCGTCGTCGCGCAGGTGGAAGCGGTCGGCCTTGCGCGCGGCGAGGAGGAGATCGAGCGAGCTGGATTCGATGAACTTCAAAACCATGAACGACGCCAGCAGCAGCGTGACGAGCACCACAATGATAACAGAGCCGCGCTGACGCGGGCGCGGGCGCGGGCGCGGCTGACGCGGGCGCGAGCGCCCGCTAATTAAGAATGAAGAATCAAGAATCAAGAATGAAGGCCGGCTACCGCTGCCTGCGTCCTCAACGCGGCCTGCGACCACGCCGCGGCCTGCCGAATCATTCTTAATTCTTAATTCTTCATTCTTAATTAATACCATGTCGCCCCCTCTCCTTTTGATGGTAGTGTGATCGCCGTTTCCGTTTCCATGGCGTCGCGCTTGAAACGCAGGCGGATGCGCGCCGGCAGTTCCCAGGCGTTGGTCGTGGTGTCGTCTTTCCTGACTTCTTCTTCGGTTTCCCAGCGTTTGAAGGTGTCGTCGTAATAATCGTAACCGATCGATACGACGAAGGGTGACACCATCGCCTCGCGCGGCGGATCTTCGTCGTAGCGGTCCTCCAGGCGGGATTGCCAGAGCAGGACGAGCCCGCGCCGTTCGATCACGCCGAGCGAGCAATCGACGTCGGGCAGCGGACGCGCGGGCCAACTGGCGAGGCGTCCGGCGTCGCGGACGTTGTAGAGCAGGCGCACGGCGGTGCCGCCGTCGGGCAAGCGCACTTCGTCCACGCGCAGGCCGCTCGCGCCCGGTCCGTAAAGGGTGCCGGACAACGTCTCTTCGACATACCGCGTGACGGCTCGCGCGTGCTGGCGGAATAGCCGTTCGTCGCTCCCCTGCCCCCAGGCCTCGGCCATGGAAAAGACAAAGACATTGAGCGCCACCATCAGCGAGCCGAGCAGGGCGAGTGCGAGAACCATCTCGATGAGCGTGAAGGCGGCGGCGCGTGACGCGTGTGGCGCGGGCGTCTCGCCCGCTCCGGAGTGGCACGGGCTTCCAGCCCGTGATCCGGTGGCACGGGCTTCCAGCCCGTGATCCGGGGGAAGGAGACGTTTGCGGCGCGGAGCGCCGCCCGCGGGCGGTTGGCGGAAAAAGCCCGTGCCACTTGCCGGGCGCGCCTTCACATCGCCCCCCTTGCCCGGTCGAGACGCTGTTTGGCGTCGTCGCGGAGTTTTTTGCGGTCGGCTTCCTCCGACCAGGTGGGTCGCAGCAGGGTGAAGGTTTCCGTCAGTTTGAGGGTTTCGTTGCTGTCGGCCTTGGGCAATTCGGCTTCGAGGGTGGCCACAAACAGGTCGCTCACGGGGGTCGGTTCGACGGTGGCGGTCCAGCGCGCGAGGCGGTCGCCGGGCAATTTCACTTCGTCGCCTTTTTCCACGTCATCGAGGCTGGATACGCGCAGGAAGGCGAGTCGCACCCAGCGCATGTCGTCATCGGTCGGGTCCTCCTCGTTGATGGCGGCATTGGCCGAGATGATATTGACGTAGGCCGCCCCGATCGCGACGGCCGCGATGGCAAAAATCGCCAGCGCCACGAGCACCTCGATCAGCGTGAAT
>JAISAX010000425.1 GCA_031266495.1 Opitutaceae bacterium | reverse complement strand
CCCCCCAACATATACATGAATGTCTTCCCGGCACACACGCCCCGATCCCTGCGAATCCCCGGCGGATTCACCCTTGTCGAATTGCTGGCCGTCATCGCCATAACCGGAATCCTGGCCGGTATCCTGATTCCGGTTACAATAAGAATCAGGGAAACCGCCCGTAACGTGGAATGCACCGGCAACCTTCGCGCGCTCGTAACCGGCATGACCCTTTACGCCGATGCAAACAAGGGCGTTTATCCTGCGCCCACCAACAACCTCCTGCCCAATGGAGACCGGGGAACCTGGATGCGCGCCCTGAAAGAAGGCGGATACCTGGACGACAATCCGAAGGAATTGATCGTCGCCGGACGCAAGAGTGTTTTTCTTTGCCCGGCGGCGTTCAAGACTTATCCGGACGGATTGGCCAGGCGTACCTATGGTATGAATACGCTGGCCAATACCGATGATGCGTTGCGCCCGTATGAACTGCCCGAACCGGCCCGCTCGCTCATTTTCGCGGATGGGGTTGAGGCAGGGGGAGGGGAAGGGGATTCGTGGTTTTATATCCGGTCCGGCGCGCTTGAGCGTATTGATGCTCGTCACAATGGCGCGTTCAACGCCGGTTTCGTGGACGGCCATGCGGAAAGGCTCGGGAAAACCGATCCGCGGCTCGTCGAGTATCTCGACAACATAAGGCCAGGATCATGAGGTATCCGGACGTTTGCGGTTTGTTTTTACGCTTCGTGATTGTGTGTGCGCTGGCTTCCGTATTGTTTCTTGCGATACGACTGGCGGCGGGAGCGCCGGCGGAAGGGAGGCGGGGGGCATGGAGGCGGCGCTTCGCGCCGTCCACGGGCTGGAAGCCCGTGCCACTTCGAACCGGCGGCTTCGCCGTCGGCGGGCGGGACGCCCGCGCCACTCCCGCCACTCCGTCCCGCCACTCTGGAACCTGTCCAGTTTTTGAAATGCACCCATGTTGGCGGGCAGGAGTTTGTTTGCCTGTTATTCCTTGTCCACGGCGGCAAACTGCGCGGCGATGGCGGCGACGAGAGCCTTGCGGAATTCGGCGAGCGCGGGGCGGGCGTCGCCTTTCAGGTTGAGACCGGCGGCGCAGGCGTGGCCGCCGCCTCCGAATTGCGCGGCAATGCGATCCACCCGGTAACAGGCGTCCTTGGCGCGGAGGCTGGCCTTGATGCTGTCGGCGCGTTCCTCGATCAGGACGCCGATATCCACTCCTTCGATACAACGGGCGTTGTCCACAAGGCCTTCGGTGTCCTCGGGACTGGCGCCGAGTTGTTGGAAAATGCCGTCGGGGAGAAAACCGATACAGGCGCGTCCGCCGCACTCGAGCTGGAGCGAATCGAGGAAATGCCGTTTGAGCTGGAGGCTGGCGAAGGTCTCGCGTTCGTAGAGCTGGTATCCGGCGGCGGCGGGGTCGGCGCCGCGACGGACAAGCTCGGCGGCAAGGGTGAAGGTGCGGGCCGTGGTGGCAGGAAAACGGAACTGGCCGGTGTCGGTCGAAATGCCGGTGTAGAGCGCCTGGGCGATGGGCGCGTCGATTGGCAGGTCGTTGTCGAGAAAGAGGCCGGCGAGGATTTCGCAGGCGGCGGCGGCGGTGTCGTCCACAATGTTGTGGCGGGCGTAGCCGGGGTTGGCGAGGTGATGGTCGATGTTGGCGAGGGCGGTGGGGGCGTAGCGTGTCTGAAAGCGGGGGCCGGCGCGGTCGGGACCGGCGCAATCGGCGAAGAGGGCGGTGCGTTCGCCGCCGATGCGGGCGGCGTCGGCGTCGAGGTCGTCGTAGCGGAGCCAGGCGAGGGTGTCGGTGGCGGCAGCGAAGAGGAGGCGGCGGGGAACGGGGTCGGGGTTGGCGCAGATGACGTTGTGGCCGCGAGCGCGGAGCAGGAGGGCGAGCGCGGTTTGCGAGCCGATGCAATCGCCGTCAGGCCGGGTGTGGCCGATGATGACAAGGGGGGGGGGGGAGGGGAGGGGAGAAGACGGGCGGCGGTCGAGGTCAGCGAGAAGCTTCGCAAGGAGGGGGGAGTGGCGCGGGAAGTGCATCGGTGGAGGTTATGAGAGGTGGAATGAGTGCGGGGAGAAAAAAAAGTGGCATGGGCTTTTTTGATCATTCGCCCGGCTCGTAGCGCAGAAGCGGTGGGCGGCGCCGGCGCAACGCCGCGGACGTTGAACGTTGAACCGCCGTTCAACAGGAACCGATGCCGGGCGACGCTTCGCGTCGTCACACGGGCTGGAAGCCTGTGCCACGCCGGAGCGGAGAGGCAACGCCCACGGGCAGGGATGCCCGTGCCACTATCAGGCGACGGGCGGCGGGGTCTTGCGTTTTTCCTCTTCGGCAATCTGGTCGAGGAGGTCGAGGACGCGGTTGCCGCGTTCGGTGGCGGTGTCGAGTTCGTAGGTGAGCAGCGGCATGTGCTTGAGAATAATGGTGCGGCCAAGCTCGAAACGCAGTTCCTGCGCGTGCTTGCGCAGCCAGCGGAGTTTTTGCGCGGCAAGGTCGTCGTCACCGGTCACGGCCACGAAAACCTTGCCCTCGCGGGTGTCGGGCGTGACGGAGACGCCGGTGAGGGTGATCAGCGCGGCTTCCTCCTGGTAGCGTTTGCGAAGGATGCCGCTCAGCTCGCGCTGGATGAGTTCGTTGACGCGGAGTTGACGGGTGGACATGGCGGGGAAGAATTAACAATTAATAATTAACAATTAAAAGGCCCGGGGCCGGGCAATTGACTCTGTATCCGGTTTTCAATTCTTGATTGTTAATTCTTAATTGTTAATTTTCTCAGAGCGACGCCCTGACTTTCTGGATTTCGTAAACTTCGATGACGTCGCCGATTTCGTAGCCGCTGAAGTCGTCGAGCTTGATGCCGCATTCGAGGCCGGCGCGCACTTCGTTGGCGTCGTCCTTGAAGCGTTTGAGCATGGCGACCTTGCCTTCGTAAACGATGTCCTTCTTGCGACGGACGCGCGCGGCGGCGTTGCGGGTGATCTTGCCTTCAGTGACGAGACAGCCGGCAACAAATCCCTTGGCCAGCGGGAAGGTGGCGCGGATCTCGGCGGCGCCGAGTTTGACTTCCTTGAGGTCGGGTTCGAGCAGGTCGGCCATCATGTCGCGCACCTTGTCGGCGAGTTCGTAGATGATGCCGTAGGTCTCGATGCGCACGCTGTGGTGTTTGGCAAGCGGGGTGACGCCGTTCTCGAGCTTCGTGTTGAAGCCGATGATGACGGCGCCGGCGGCGCTGGCCATGAGGACGTCGGTCCTGGATATGAGGCCGACTTCGTCGGCCACAATCTCGAGTGTGACTTTGTTCGTCCTGATGCCTTCGAGGATGTTGCGGACGGCTTCGGTGGAGCCGAAAACGTCGGTCTTGATAATGAGTTTGAGGATTTTCTCCTGCGTGGCGGCGATTTCCTTGAAGAGTTTGTCGATGGAAACGTCCTTGGGGGCGGCGGCGGCGGTGGCGGCCGTCTGGCGGATGCGATGTTGTTCTTCTTCGGCGAGTTTTTCGGCTTCGCGGGCTTTTTTGACGGTCTTGAAGGCGGAGCCGCTGTCGGGCGCGCCGTTCCAGCCGATGACGCGGACGGGCGTGGAGGGCAGGGCTTGCTTGATGCTGTTGCCCTGGTCGTCGAAGAGTGCCCGGACTTTGGCCCAGACGGGGCCGCAAACGAGGGCGTCGCCAACCTTGAGCGTGCCGCGCTGGACGATGACCGTGGCAAGGGGGCCGCGTCCGATGTCGATCTGCGATTCGATAATGACGCCGCTGGCTTCGGCCTTGGGGTTGGCCTTGAGTTCGAGGATTTCGGACTGGAGCAGGATCATGTCGAGCAGGTCGGGGATGCCGGTGCCTTTGATGGCGGAGACGGGCACGGTGATCGTCTCGCCGCCCCAGTCTTCGGGGGCGATGTTGCGTTCCTGCATCATCTGCTTCACGCGTTCGAGGTTGGCGCCTTTGACGTCCATCTTGTTGACGGCGACCATGAGCGAGACGCCGGCGTCCTGCGCGTGCTTGAGGGCTTCGTCGGTCTGCGGCATGAAGCCGTCGTCGGCGGCAACGACGAGGACGGCGATGTCGGTGACGGCGGCGCCGCGGGCGCGCATTTTCTGGAAGGCGGCGTGGCCGGGGGTGTCGAGGAAGGTGATTTTTTTGCCGGCGTGCTCGATCTGGTAGGCGCCGATGTGCTGGGTGATGCCGCCGGCTTCGCCTTTGGCGACGTCGGCCTTGCGGATGGCGTCGAGGAGGGAGGTCTTGCCGTGGTCAACGTGGCCGAGGATGCAGACGACGGGGGGGCGGGGGGCGAGGTTGGCGAGTTCGCGTTCCTGGGCTTCCTTGGCGCGGCGTTTTTTCTCGGCTTCCTTGTCCTTGGGGGTGACGGGGACGGGGATTTCGCGGTGCTTGATTTCGAGCAGGAAGCCGTGTTTTTCGGCGACGCGGGTGGCGACAGCGTCCTCGATGGTCTGGTTCATCGAGGCGAAGATGCCCATTTCCATCAGTTCGGAGATGAGCTTGAAGGGCTTCATGCCGAGCGCGGTGGCGAAGTCGCGCACGATGATGGGCGGCTTCAGGTGGAGGATGGAGATGTCGCCTTCGTTGGTGATGGTGGCCGTCTGCGACGGGGGCACCGGCGGGATGGGCGGCGTGGCCGGCGTGGAGAGTGGCGGGATCGCGGGCGGAGCACCGGCGGCACTCGGCGGGCGGGGGGGCGGCGTGGAGAGCGGCGGCAGGCTGGCCGGACGGGAAACGGGAGCAGGCGGGAG
>JAISAX010000368.1 GCA_031266495.1 Opitutaceae bacterium | reverse complement strand
TTCGTCCTCCCGCCGGACCAGGCGCTCGAGGGCGCGCGGGTGACGGTGAAAAACGGAAAAACTTTCGGGACTGTATCCGTAGTTTCGATCGACGGGAAACCGTTGGAGGAAAGCGGACGGCTGCTGGTCATGCATCTGACGGACGCATTGCCGACGGGCATGCGCTTTGCCCATCAGGACCGGCGGTTGCTGGAGGCGCGAGGACGGTCGCCGCATCTTGCGGAGGCGGGTATAGTGGAAATCGGACTTCGTCTCGATGTTTCCGGGGCGTGGCGCGCCTGGGTGGTGGATGCGACCGGCAAACGCCAGCGCGAGGCGACGCTGGTTCGTCAAGGTGACGCATGGGTGCTGTCGGCACGGACGGTGACGGATAACGGAACCTGCTTTGCCTACGAAATCGTGGTGGAGTAAAACCGATTTTTTTGCGGACTAGCGCCGCAAAAAAGAGGACAGGTTCCGGCGTGGCGCGGGCTTTTCCTGACAAACGTCCGTGTCCCGGTTCTGGTGCTGGGGGGGGGAAGGCGAGAGGGGGCGGCGCTTCGCGCCGTCCACGGGCTGGAAGCCCGTGCCACGTCGATCGGCGGGCGGGACGCCCGCACCACCACAGTCGAAAGTCGAAGGTCTGAAAATCGAAGATCGGGTCTGCGCTTCGCGCTCTTCAAGGGATGTGTACGGAGTGCGCGGTGATGACTTGCGACTTTCAGACTTTGAGACCTTCGACCCTGTCGCTGACGCCGATCCGCGGAGCATCGTTGTTGCTGTCGCCTCCGGGAAGTGAAGCATCGTCGCGGACGAGCTGGGCGCAGGGGAAATTTGTCCAGCCGCCGGCGTCGATTGCATAGGGAAATGAATACGGGTTGGATCGCGCGGCGGTGCGGGAAAGGGGCAGGTGTTCATGCGGCAGGCCTCCGGCCTGCCAGACAGGGTTCGCGGGTTCGCGTCCGTCGATGGTGGCGAAACGGGCGCCGTCGGAAAGGAGGCCACAGGCCAGTTCGAGGGTGTGACCGAAGCCGGTCCAGTGAATCGTGCGCTGGTTGATCCAGATGATGTCGCGCAGGCGGGCGGCGAGCACGTCGGCGCGAAAGGCCGCGGCAGTCGTCCCGGCGCGGGTCGCCGCCATCGCGACAAAACCGTTGGTCGTGGTTTGCAACTCTTCGCGGGTAAAGGTGCGTTCGGGGCCGGTGTAGTTGGGGAGGAACAACAGCCGGTAGGCGCCGTTGCGCAGGATCGCGGGAGGGGGAGCGGGGGATTTTCCGCCTGGCTCGCGGGCGCCGAGGGGGCGCACGGCGAGCATGAAGGGGCCGTCGTCCAGCCAGAAGTGACCGTCCTCGAAACGGATGTCGTCCACCGGGTTGAGGTGTTCGGGCAGGATGATCGCCAGGCCCATGCGGCGGAGAGGTCGCCCGGCCAGTTCCACCACGGCGGGGCGGGCGGCGACGAGCAAGATGTTTTTGTGCTGGAGAGTGTGATACGAGGCGTTTTCCGGCGTGAGGTCCGTCTCGCCGGTGGCATTGCCGGAGGGGGCTGGTGGCGGGGTTGCCGGGAAGGATGTCGTTGAGGAGGTAACGGGTCGTGAGGTGGCGCACGTCGGCAAAGTCGGCGGCGGGCGCGGATGGCGGGGTGCGGCGGTAAACGGGGTGCCAGTGTTCGGCTTGTTGCGGCCAGTCGCCGTTGCTGGTGCCGAGGGCGTAGCCGGGGGTCTGGTGCGAGTGGATCGTGATGCGACCGGCGGCAAAGGCGGGCGGCTCGCCGGGGAGGCCGCCTTCGCCGCGCTCGGCGGTGGCACGAAAGTCGAAGGGGTATTCACGGTGTCCGAGCCAGGCGAGGAGGTGCTCCGGCACGTGTTGTTCGCAGGCGGCGAAGAGGGACCAGTTGGAGGCGACAAAAAAACGGTCGCCGCCGTGATGCACGACGAGGTTGCGCGGCGCAGCGGTGGTAGCGACGCCGGACGTGCCGGCGGCGTTCGTATCGGCGGCGGAGGGCGCCGGGGGGAGGAGTTCGCGGACGGGGTCGGCGACGAAACCGGGGCCGAGCGCGAGCCGGAGGAGGAAGTGGAGATTGCCGGGGTGGCCGGCGGAATCGGTGGCGTAGGCGCGGGACCAGGGGCCGGCGATGGTGCGCGTGGGTGCGTGGTAGTGCGCGAGGATTTCGGCCCAGAGGTGTTCGTGGCAGGCGGCGGCGAGTTCGCGGGCTTCGGGCGTGGCGGAGAGGCGGGCGATTTCGGCCAGCATCGACAACGGGATGGCGCTGTAGGTGGGGCTGCAATGTTCGGAAATGACGCCGCGGCGGGCGAGCATGAGCCGGAGTTGGTGGAGGTTCCAGAGGCCGTGTTCGAGGGCGCGGCGGTCGCCGAAAAATTCGCCGCCGAGGATGAGGCCGAGGGTGGCCTTGGCGGGCATGTTGTCGTTGTAACCGTGAAACTGGAGGTCGGCGCGGGCGCCGCCGGGGTTGTCGGTGATCGTGGGGCGCGCCCATGTTTCGAGGCGGCGGCGGGCGGGGGCGGTGAGTTTCCCGCCGTGCAGGAGGAGCAGGTGGAGGGCGTGGGTGTTGGCGAACACGCAGTAGGGGCGGCCGGCTTCGCCGCTGTGGCCGCTGGTGATTTCAGGGGCGGCGAGGATGAGGCGGCTGGCAAAGGCGTGGGCGTCCGGAGTGGCGTCGGCGTCGAGAAAGGCGTAGGCGAGCCAGAGCCATTCGCGGGTTTCGGGGGTGGCGGGCGTGGCGAGCCAGGCTGCCGTGCCGGGGTCGAAACGGGGGCGGGCGTAGTGGCGGAGGGTCGCCAGGAATTCGCGGCGGCGACGGGATTGCCCGGGAAGGTCGGTGAGGAGGGTCATGGTTTGTCGGTTTTTTTTCGCGTCTCCGGACG
>JAISAX010000389.1 GCA_031266495.1 Opitutaceae bacterium | reverse complement strand
CGCGACGGGAAACGCGGGGCAAAAACGATTGCCCCACCGCCGGGCATGTGACCGGAAGCCCTTGGCTAAACTTTGGGGGGAGGGCTGGGGGGGGTAATTGAAAGTGGTGGGGAAATGCGGTGCTTCGTCTGGCGGACAGACAAACGTTAAATGTTCAACGTTCAGTATTCAATGACTTCTCCTTTCCCCGCCACTTTCAATTACACCCACCCATAGCCTGGTCCAGGGACCGTCATTGACGTTGAAATAAATCCGTTTGCCATCGGCGCTGAATACCGGATGCGGATCAGGCAGGCGCCAGGATTGCGCGCCGAGTCCTTTGTCCCTGAACGGGAAACGGTGAATGATCGTGAATTCCTTCGCCGCCGGCGAAACAACAAAAATCCCCCACTCGCCAGGTCGTCCTCCCTTCTTCCATGCAATATTCGCGTCAGTGACATAAAGCGCCTGGACGGGACTCATCGCGGGATGATTCGCCGCCGCCCCGGGGACGAGCAGGCTCTCGCTTCCATCGGTGAGATCAATGAGCACTGTACCGCCTTGCCGGATACCTTTTTTTTGCAGGATTTTTTTTGAATCAGGCATCCATGAAGGATGTCCCCATTCCTTGAAAAAACCGAGGAAGCGCCGGGCGGTGAGATCATAGACGATCATGCCTTCGCGTTTGCTCGCGCCCCTGGAGCGAAAGCCGCCGCCGCCGCCGCCACTGTCGCTGTCGCCGTTGCCGTTGCCCCGGGCAAGTTTGAAAATAACCCGTTGTCCGTCAGGGCTGAGAACGGGGAAAAAAATGGATACATTTCCGCCGCCAGGCAGCAGTTGTTCGATTTCACTGCCGTATTGTCGCAACACGTCGCCAATCGTGACGGGAGTGCGGATTTCGCCAGTTCGCACGTTGACCAGTTCGAGATCACGATGCGTGCCGGGATTCCAATGACAGCCATACACAGGCGCCCAGTCGCCAGTGGCCGAACCGAATCCGAGTTGACGGTCTTCGACCAGCGTCTTTTGCCCTCCACTGACAAGATCCGCCGCGCACACGCTCCAGCGTCCGGTTTGCGGATCGTAATTGTGCCAGGCGACAACGCGTCCGTTGGAAAACCATTGTTGGCAGGCAACGCGGTGGGCGTCCTCCGTCACGATACCGCTCGCGACGATTTTCTCCTTTCCGCCGGATCGGTCGAAAACGCGAATGTCGCCGCTCTCTCCATCGATTGCCGCGGAGGTGAAATAAAGCACCGAGCGTCCATCCGGACTTTCGGGACAAGTATTGAAATAACTGTGTATGGCATGGCGCTCCGCAATGTCATTCACGGGATGAAATCCGGCGCTTTTCCACGCCTGCAAATCAGGCGATACGAGTGCGGCGCTTTGTAACATATGCCACAATACAATGGCGGCTGGATCAAGTGTCATGGTGGTCAGATGCGGTGACGGTAACGGCGGAACATCACCAGGATTATCATGCCGGTTGCCATCAGCAGCGCACAGGCGCCGGGTTCGGGGACGATCATCGTCGTTGCTGTGACTATAAAATCGGACAGCGCGAAACCGGATGTGACGCCTTTGGAGATGAATTGATCGGTGCCGTCCCACGTTTCGAGGTAGAGGCCCACGCCTTGAACGTCGTTAAAATTTACCGCGACAAAGGAGGCGGAGACGGGTTGATAATTGAGTGGCGCCCCCCCTCCCGCAGTGGCGGGAATATATGTTGCCCATTGAGTGGATGTGACATCGGCGAGACTGATGGTGCCGCTGTTGACCGCATCATTGGTCTGCTCCGAAATGTAGTAGCCGGAGCCATTTTGTACGACCCAACGAACGCGAATGTTCTTGTTGTTATTATTGGCGAACGTGGCGCTGAACGTGTCGAGTCGCATTGTTGACGCGTCGAAGGTGTTCAGAAAATCATCCTTCCTGAAAAGAAGAAATGTCGTGATCGTGTAGTCATAGGAGAGGGAGGTGCCGGCGTTACTCTGGATATTTATATAAGCGCCAAGATTGTCGGCATCGCGAACCGTCATCTGGTTTATGGCACTCCCGCCGGTCGCATCAAGCATGATGCCTTCGTATGCGCCGTAGAAAGTCGTGGAGTATTGGGTCGGGTTCACGGTATTCGGGTATTTGGCGGACGGAGAGAGAGGGCTTGACGTTGAAAATAAACGAATGCCCTGACGGTCGGTCTGTTCGGGGTCTCCACCATAATTGATATTAAAGCCCCCGGAACTGGTGGCCAGATTAGTGGAACGCCCGCCAGCGCCTTCAACATAATTTTGGCCACCCACGCCGCCATCCCAGTTGACGAGGGTTGCGGCGGACAATGAAGGCATGCCGTAGTCTGACGGCAGCAACAGGAGCATTGCCAGCGTGGTGACGGTTTTGGTGATGTTCGTATTCATAATGTTATTACGGTTGTTTTTCATGGCGATTTTCATGGCGATTTTTGTGTCTGGTTGGCGGGAGAGGGAAGGGGAGTGGAGGGCAAGGCGTTGCTCCATGCTTCGGGCATGTCACGTGCGCCGACGGCCTTGACCATGCAACGGATCGTCTTGCCTGCCTCGGCCGCCGTGATCGTCCAGGAGGGCGATGGACCCCACGTGAGCGGATAGTCGTCGGCAAACCAGTAGTACCGGATGTCCGTGATGTTTTTCAGGTTTGGCTCGCAAGTCACGGTGCCGCCGGGCTGGTTGGCGCCTGTCAAACGAGGTTTGGCGATGAAGGGTTCGGGAACGAGTTCAAGGGCGCTTTGTTTTTGCCAAACCTCTATCCAGTCGATCACCAGATCCTGACGGTCCTTTTTCGGCAAACCGTTTTTGGCTTTGAGCGCGTAGTCCACTTGCAAGTCGAGTCGCTCAAGGTAGATGGGCGCCGTGGGCAAACGATAAATTTCCACCCACTTTTCCGCGCCGTTTGCATCGGGGATTGTGACGTTGGCACAGGTCATATCCGCATCGACGACGAATTCCCACGTATGGAACTGCCCGTCCCACATATAAAGGCCGCCCGGGATTCCGGATTTTTCCTCCGTGAGCAAGCCGCCGTATCCCTTGTAACTTTTGTAACGCTCCGGGTTTTTCGCGAAGATGTTTTTGCGCAGATGCGAGTAGTGGACGTGGGATGACAGACCGTTGAGCCAGCCGCCGCCTTTCCCGTCAAACTCCCACCAGTCCACCTCGATGCGGTTGGCGGTGCGCCAGAAGAGAAAATCGGGGTCGTAGGACCAGAAGGCCGGGAAAAGCCCGCCGGCCAGCTCCTCCGGTTTTTCCTTGGGGAACAGGCAGCGGATGCGGAAAATTTTCGGGCCTTTCCATGTGTAACCGTGGCCGAGGTCGTTGACGGTATAGATGGCGCTTCCACGCCAGCGATCTCCCTGTTTTTTCAACGAGAGGATCTGTCTCCGGTTTTTGGCATCGTATTCGTACGTGTCGGGTTCGCGTCCGGGCGTCACAAGCGGAGCACTACCGCCGACGGCGGTGATGAAACCGGGGCCGTGCCATAAATCGCCTTCGCCGCTGGTGCTGTCCGTGACGCGACTGGCGCGGAAATCGTCGATAAAGACCCGTTCAAAACCTTGTGGTTCGACACGCGGTCCGCCGGCATTGACGCGGGTGACGGTTTTCGAGAGCGATTCGCCCCACGCCGTCCATTTTCCGTCATCATGGAAATACCGATACGGGAAATCCTCGGCATCGACAACGGGGCGCGCGTCGCGATAAGGATGCGCGGCGGGAAGTTGTTTCGGGAAACCAAGGCGATGCGCGGCCCAGCCGGTGAGCTTCCGGACCGTGGCTTCGGATGGTTCCGTGAGGCCGAAAACGAGGGCGTCGCAAGCCCATTGCTCGTTGGTGGCCCGCGTGTCACCGAGAAAGGTCACCCCGGGCGCCCGTTCCGGCATTATGTCGCTCGAAAAGCGTGGCGGTTGCGGGATGCCGGTGACGAGTGATTCACCGTTGACGGAAACAAAAAGTTGCCCGTAACGAATGCCAAAAACAGCAACGTTCCAGCCCCTGCCGTCGGCGACGATGTTTGTTGTTGAAACGTGACGGTGATCACGTCCGCCCTTGTTTTTTCCGGTGTACCGGATGTTCAGGCCCGTGCGTTTGTCGTGCCAGATACGGATGAACGAGCCGGCATTGTTTTCCGGGTCCCGGTTGAGGTCGAGGAGCAGGGTTTCGCCTCCGGAGCCGGAGGCGGCGTCAATCCGGAAAGTGAATACGCCCCAGCGGTAGTTCCAGCGGGCATCGCGCTGGCCGGGAATGGAAAAATGACGCCCCGAATTTTCATCAAAAACAATGCCTTCGCGGTTGCCGGCCCGGCGTGGTTTCAGGGCGTCACTGGTTTGGGTTGCAACAGCCTGAATGGCGCCGCGCGACGTGTGTCCGGAGAGCGGCCCTTCGCGTGTGTCTTCCTGAAACCAGGCGGTGGAAATCCATTCGGGGAAAATGTCGATGCCCCAGGGGATGCGGAGGTTGGTTTCGCCGAAGCGTTGCGCGGAGATGAGTTGGGTGAGCGGATGGCGTCCCTTGCTTTGCTCAAGGATGGTGACTTTGCCATCACCATCGCTGTCAAAGGGAAGCGGGGCGGCAAGGGGTTCGGGTCCGGGGAACGCGGCGAGGAGCGTGTCGAGCAGGATCTTGCGCTCGGTGTCGTCGTAAAGGCCGTTCTGGTCGGGATCGAGGCGGGATGCGGCATCCGCGCCGGAGGTCGCCGCGGATGCGGGGAGTTGTTTGCCTGTCACGCTCGCCAAAAGGGCGATCACGAAAAGCACTACGGCGGGAGACGGGGGCGTTTTTTCAGGCGTGTTCATCCTTTTGGCGCATGCAGTTGCGTGTAGTTGTCAGTTGATTACATCTTCCGGGGTGGTGGCGATGGTGATGGATTTTACGGTGTAAACGTCGCCCGGTTCGGTATCGGCGATGTAGAATCCCGCCCAGTTTATTTCACTGCGCAGCTCGGGATGCCTCAGATCCCTGTAAGGGGCCGGGGCGACCTCTTCGGCCTTGGGATTCAACCACAGACGCAGGCGATTGTAGGGTTCCTTGGGGCCAGGGGTGGATTTCGACCATTCGGCAACAACAGTGTAGGTGACGCCGGGTCCGACAAAGGTATCGGGAATGGTGATACGATTGGGGCCGCTGTCGTGAATGCGGGCGGCGATGCGGTTGTCCGTTTCTTCGGAGCCGGTGCCGCCAAGGCCGCTGCCGAGCAGCAGGCAGCCGTGCTTGTTGGACGGGAGGGCGACGCCGAAACGGTCGGCATCGGTTGTTGTGCCCGGGCCGGCGGTGAACACGTATTTCACAAAAATCGTATCGCCCCTGTATCGGTTGAACTGGCGTTTGGCGGCGATCACGTTTTTGCCGGGCGCGGCGGACGGGTTTGCAGTGCCATCTCCAATACGAAGTCCTTCGCTCGTAACGGCCGCCGAGGGGATGGCTTCGTGGACAATCCACGCGCCGCTCCATGTGCCGGCGCCTCCGGCCGCGCCGGCAAGCGGTGTGCCGGCGGGATAATCAAACGTCTCGCTGACGATGATTTCGGCCCGCGCCGCCGACAGGGCAAGAGACAGGGCAATAACAAGAGCGAACGTGCAGGTGACTGCGTTCGCCGGATATTTTGTGTTTTTCAGGATCATTGTTTTCATGAGCTTGTGCGGATGTGGTTCTTGTGGACGGGAAACAGGTTGTGCGCGTGCCGGGGGGGGGGGGGGGAGGGGGGAGGGGAAAGAGATCAGATGTCGCCGGGGATGGAGTCCGGGGTCAGCTTTCGTTCGCGAGAGACGTGGCCATCGAGCCAGGCGGCGTTATAGGAATTGCCATGCCACCGGCCTTTTTCAGGGAGTTTATTTTCATAACCACCAGTCGGGTTAAAATTGTCCCAGATGAGCGGAACCCGGCTCAGGCTGCCTTCGGGGCCTGTGGCATCGCGTCGTGCATAGTTGGGCGCGACCAGATGGATGTAACGGAAACCCGGAAAGGTGCCGCCGCCGTTGCCGAACAGTTTTGAGTTGATGCGCCAGATCACGGGCGTGGTGTTCGGGTCAATCTCTTCAAAGCCGTTGCGGTAACGATTGGAGAGCATTTCCCACACCGGACATAACATCGCGTTCGGGATAATACGGGACCTTGTTTCGCTGACACCGCGCGCCTGTACGTAGGGAAGCATGACGCCGGAAAACTGTTGTTCGTAAGGTTGTGTTTTATCCACTTCGCATGACTGCTGGTCCGTCTGAAACGGACCGGGGATCCTGCCGTTGTAATCGGAAACATAAAGATTCACCGACATGCCGATTTGTCGAAGATTGCTGATGCAATGCGCATTGCGCGCACTCTTCCTGGATTTTTGGATACCGGCAAACACAAGGCCGGCCAGGATGCCGATGATGGTGATGACGGCGAGCAGTTCGATGAGGGTAAATTCATTTGTTGATAATGAATGGGTTAGGAAATCGGAAACGGGAGCATGACACGCGGTTGACAAACAACCAACAGTCATGAAATCCACAGTAAAAAACACACCGATAGTCATCGCGAACGGAAGTCACGAAGTGAAAATCTACACGGTCAGGAACCGTGGCCGCTCGCTTTTTCAGTTGTCCTGGCACCAGGGCGGAACGCGGCAGCGCAAGACATTCGCGAGGATGTCCGACGCCCGCCGGGAGGCAAAACTGATATTGGGGAAACTCACCCTTGATGCCCACGACGCCGCGGAGCTTTCGACCGCGGACATGGAGAGCTACCTGATTGCCCGAAAGCACATCGAGCCGACCGGGTTGCCGTTGCACGTGTGCGCGGAAATGTTCGCGCAGGTGCATCCGTTGCTCGCCGGACGTTCGCTCAAGGAAGCGGTGGAGTTTTACGTCAGCTTCCATCCCGGAGAAGTGAAGCCGAAAAAGGTGTCGGAACTGGTGACGGAGTTTGTTGCCGGGCGCGAGGCGATGGGATTTTCGGCGAGGCACATAATCAAGCTCAAGACGATCACGAAGCGGCTGACCGCCAGTTTCGGGGACAGGATGTTGCCACAGGTGAGGACGGCGGAACTGGACAAATGGCTTTGCGGGTTGCACTACAAGGGAAATCCGCTGGTGGCGGTGACCAAGAACACGTTTCGCAAGTTGTGCGTATCGTTCGGGAACTGGGTGAAGGAGCAAGGGTATTTGCCCAAGAACCTGCCGACGGAGTTTGACGGGATGATGGCCTACAAGGAAGCGGCGATGAAGATAACGATCTACACGCCGGAGGAACTGAGGTTCCTGTTTGAGACCGTCAGGAAGGAGAACCCGAAGCTGCTGGCATGGGCGGCGTGCGCGGCCTTTACCGGAGCGCGCACATCCGAGTTGGGGCGGTTGCGTTGGGAGCACATCAACTTCAAGCGCAATTTTGTCGAAATCTCCTCGGAGAAAGTGAGATCGAAGAGCCGCCGTCTGGTGCCGTTGCAGGCAAGCCTGAAGGCGTGGCTGCTGACCTGCCGGAAAGAATCCGGACCGATTGTGGATTACAAGATTCCGCAACGCGCCCTGCATCGCATCATGGAGAAGGCCGGTTTTGGGCTCCGGGACAACGCATTCCGGCACTCGTATATCAGCTATCGGGTGGCGGAGATAGGAGACATCAATCGCGTTGCGATGGAGGCGGGCAACACGCCGGAAATCATATTCCAGTATTACCGTGAGGTAGTCGGCCCGGACGAGGCGCAGGCATGGTTTGGCGTCATGCCTGCCGCCACCGCCGCCACCGCCGTCGCCACCGTTGCAGCCGTTGCAGCCGTTGCCACCGACGCCACGCCTGCCGACGCCGTGCCCGCCCAGGATGCCATCGGTCCTGCTCCGGTCCCGGCCTCCGTTCCGGAGAATGCCGCCACGGATACGCCGGAGCGGACGAAGGCTGCGCAAGTTGACCGGAAAGGAAGGGGGTGGAAAACACTGTAACCGACACTCAACCTTCGACAAAAATCCTGTGGACGTGCGGCGAGGTCGCCGCGATTTTTCGCTGCACCCCGAGGCATGTCCACAACCTGATCTCCTGCGGTTTGCCGCATCTGTACATCGGGCGCCTGTTGCGCTTCGATCCGGAAGAGATTCACGACTACCTTTTAAAATATCGCCGGTTCGCCCGCCGGACCTGACGACGCCGGTTCGCCGACAAACACGAAACCCGACACCTCACCGTGTCGGGTTTTTTGTTTTTCCGGTCTGCCAGCCTGTCTCGTTCCCGCTCTTCTTGCTATCCTCCCTCCCCCCCCTCTTGCTGGCGGAGGCCGCGCCACCTGGCGTATCCGACACACTATGTCGTTTTTGATGTCACCCGGTGATCCGTGACCTGCCGCCGACAACCGGCAACCGGAACCGTCGCCGCCGTCACTGCCGCCGCACTTGCGGGTTTTTACAAAAGACTCTCCTCCCGAAAAAGGGGGTAAGCGGACCCTCGACGCCACAGCTATTTTGATTCGGGAAAAGGGCGCATGATGCGTGGCGAACCTGATCACGTATCATGGAAAACAATACAAATCAAAAAAACAAAATCAACCCGCTCACGAGCGATCCCTTCTTTGCCGAGCCGTTTGACCCGCGCAAGGAAGCCAGGGCGATGGCCCTGGAAGTCATCACGCATCTGCTGCTCTGGATGTCGGATTCCCCGACGCTGGAGAATCGCGGATTGCGAGT
>JAISAX010000378.1 GCA_031266495.1 Opitutaceae bacterium | reverse complement strand
GTAGGGGCTTCGCTTGCGAAGCCCGCGAGGACCTTTCGCAACGGGAGATACGCCAATTCTCTCCGCCTGGCGCGGGCGTCGCAAGCGACGCCCCTACGGCCGTTCCGCGTAACGTCAGTCAGTAAGTCAGCAGCACCTTGCCGGACAGTCCGGATTGCATCACGTGATACGCCCCGGCGGCCTCGGCAAGCGGAAAACGATGCGTGATGAGCGATGCAACCGGCAGACCATTGCGGGCATGGGCAAGCATGTCGGGATACTCGCAAAAATGATAAAACCATGAGCCTGTAGCGGTGATGTCACGACGGATGAAATCCTCGCTGGGCGAAAGTTCGAGCGCGGGTTGTTCGCCGTTGAAAAGGACGGTGCCTCCCTTGCGCACCGACGCAAAACAGAGACGCGCAGTGGCCGGCACTCCGGCGGATTCAATGGCAATATCCGCACCGGTGTTGTTGGTCAGTTTTTTGACGGCGGCAGGGATGTCGGTAGCATTGGTGGCGCTACCGGCATCAATGGTGTGCGCGGCTCCGAGCCGGCGGGCGAGTTCGAGGCGGCCGGGTGCGCGATCAACCCCGATTACCCGCCGCCCGAGATGCGTCTGCATGAGGACGTTGCCAAGGCCGATGGGGCCGAGTCCGAAAATGACAACCGTCTGTTGCCCGACCGGACCGGGCAGCGCGGCGAGTTTGGTCGAGGTGTGATAAGGGACGCCGAGTCCGTCACCGGTGATGAGCACGCCGATGTCCCACGGGATGTCGTCGGGCAACACATGGCAGGCTTGCGCGGGGATCGTGAAATAGTCGGCGTGCATGTCGCAGTGAAAGGTGAACTTGTCGCACCACGTGTAGCGTCCCGCGATGTAATGCGGATCAGATACGGACGGGTTTTCGCCCGGCCAGCCGGCGATGGCGCTGACGCCGACGCGGTCGCCGATTTCGAGCGGCGCGCGCGTGACGGGGCTGGTGATGTCGCCGGCTCCGGGGCCGAACGCCACAACCACGCCCGCGGCTTCGTGGCCGAGGTTGCCGTAAGGGCGTCCGTCCTTGCCGCGGAAGGTCGGCATTTCGCTGCCGCAGAGGGCGGATACGGCGGTCTTGATAAGGACTTCGCCTGGGCCGGGCGCAAGCATGGGAACGTCTTCGATGGCAACGCGGGAGTTGCCGGTCTGGTGGAGGATTTTCATAGGTAAAAGAGAGTGCAGGCGGGAGGGCGCGAGAGGCGGGCGGGGGGGGGGGGGGAGGCGAGACAGGAATGGCGCGGGAGATTTACAGGGGGAATTCCCGCGCGATTTCGACGGGGCGTTTTTCGGCGATGGAACGGCGCAGCGCGGCTTCGAATTGCAACTCGCGCAAGCCGTCCGTCCCTGAAACAGGGGCGGGCTTCCCGGCGCGAACGGCGTCGAGGTAGGCGGTCAGCGCCTTGTGGAACGAGGCGGTGTAGTGCTGCCAGCGTGACGCGTCCCGGACCGTTGTGATACGTTCATGGATACTGGAGGCTCCGTCAAGGATTTCCAGATCCCCGTCAATGTCGCGCATGTGGAGGCGCCCGCGTTCGAAAGCAAGGATCAGTTCGAAAAGCGGATGTTGCCATTTCAACCCCGCGGTGCCGACGAGCGTGCCGGTGGCGCCGTTTTCAAGAGTGAAGGCGGCGACGACATCGCGGGCGACGATGTCCTGGCCCTCGCGTTCGGGCGCGCCTTCGAGCGCGGCGAGCGTGGCGGCGCCTCCGCCGAAGTGATGGACGAGGTCGATGCAATGGCTCCAGCAGGCGTAGTGGATTGTCCCCGACACGTTGACGAGTTCTCCGAAATCGCGTTCAGCCACGATGCGGCGGGCGGCGATTGTCTGGTCGAAGAAGCGGTAATTGAAAAGCATCGCCACTTCGGAGCCGGTTCGCGCCGCGATTTCGAGCAATTCCCTGCCCTGGAAAAAATCGGCTTCGCTGACGTGCGCCTGTCCCCTGGCGGCGACGAGCGGTTTTTCAAAGAGCACGCGCGGCAGACCGGCCTGGAGGAGCGGGAGGCCGGCGTCGTAGTGCCACATTTCGTTGGTGAGCACGAAGGCGGCGTCGGGCTTCCACGCGATGAGTTCGGCGGACGTGGCGAAGGCGCGTCCTCCGGATTTTTCCGCCGCGGCCTGGGCGCGGGCGGTGTTCTGGTCAAGACATCCGATCTGGATGCCGGTTTGGGCGGTGAACCAGGGCAGATAATTTCCGGTGGCTACGTTGCCGGTTCCGATGATGGCGATTTTCATGGATGTTGCGGAGACAAGAGAGTGTGCGTGAAAGGTTGCGTCATGGCGTGTGTGTATGCGCGCATGTGTGTGTGTTGGGGGGGGGGGACGGAGGATTGCGCGCTATTTTTCCACGCAAAATGCTCCCGGTGACAGGCCCGCCGTGCCGGAGTCGCTTCGTGGTTTTCCATAAAAATCGCGGTCCACACGCATTCGGGCGTCGGAAGGTTTCAGGTAGCGCGTGGTGAGGGTTTCCGGCGAGGGCGCGGGGTTGGCGCGCAGACGGTAGTCGCTTTTCGCATACTCGACGAATTGCACGGCGCTCGCGTTCACGAGCGCGCTGTGCCCGTCCGTCCCGGTGGCCTTGCGCCAGTCGTCCAGGGTCCTGAATTTCACGCCGTCACTGAAATTCCGGTACCAGACGGGGTTCGCGGAACCGAGGGCATAGACGTTGTAATCGTGTTTCAGATACAGGTATTTGTCCGGCTCGCCCATGTGGTTGCCATAAAACAGGGTGAACTGGCCGGCGGGTTTGTAGAGCAGCGAGTTGGAGAGCACGGAAAGCGCCCGGTAACTCCACAGGCTCGCGTAACCCGATGAACCTCGCAACGCCATGTCGCGCAGGGCGGGAGGCGCCTGGTCCGTATCGTAAATGTAGGTGTTGTGAACGTAATACGTGTCGTTCGCCGCGCCGTTGTGGTACTCGGCAAGCAGGGAATTGACGAACAGGTTGTTGGCGAAAAACAGCACGTTGGGACCGGGCGAATACCCCGGGGTTTTTGTGCCAAACGTCACGTTGCGCACGATGTTGCGCTCGATGCGGAAAAACCTGTCCTGATACTCCGGTTCGGCGCGCCGGTAGGAGAGATCGAAGCCGCCGTCCATCGACGGGTGAAACCAGTTTTCCACTACACAATTGAAGAGCGCTCCGTTGCCCGGATGATGGATGAGGAGCGCGTCCTGGTTGCGCCAGTCGCCGCCGTCGCTTTCCAGGGCGTCGTGAAACCAGCAGTTTTGCACGATCTGCCAGCCTGGCAGGCGGACATGTCCGGGCGGCATCCAGAGTCCCGTGAGGCCCATCGGCGAGGAGGCCGTGCCCGTGGCGCCGTTGTTGATCCAGATGCCGCCGCCCGCGCGCGTCTTGCCATTGCCGACATAATCGATGCCGGCGATTTCGACATTGTCGATGAGGATGTCCTTGCAGCCTTCGAGGCGCAGGTGATGCGACTGCACCGTGCCGGCCAGGTAGAGGTTGCGGATGATCACGCGATCCGCGCCCTCGACGGAAATGGTGTGGTAGCCGCGAAAATCGGGGTCGCCCTGGATAATCGCCAGATTCTCGATAATGACCTCCTTGCAATCAAGGACGTGAAACAGTGTAGTGTTTTTCTTGTTACTCTTCTTCGCGTCCCACGCTACTCGCAGCCGGAGATCGGCCAGGTGAACTTTTTCCTGATGCGCCCATTCCTTGCGCGCCGATTCTCCCGTCACCGTTTCGAATTCGATGTCCGCCGCGTTCCTTCGCGGGATTTTGTCGCCGGTGGGCAGTTTTGCCCAGTCGCTCATGTAGGCCGGGGTGTATTTGCCGTGTTCGGGAATGATCGTATCCGCCGTATCCACCGTATCAGTCGTATCCACCGCAGCAATACTCCTGGCCGGAACAAGTCCGGGAAGAAAGACCAGGGCGAGAGCGGCCGTCATGGAAACAAGATTCCGGTTTTGGTGATCGAGGTATTTTTGCTGGACCATTTCTCACTCCAATTTTATTTCACGTAACAAATCAAGCGAAAATAAATATTCCCTGCCTGAAAAAACATCGGAAATCCGGATAATTTATGATTTTTACAAGCAGAATTATTTTGTAATAAACAAGTTATGTTTTACCAACTGGTTTTTCATATTTTTTGCTTGTTCCGGACAAACAAAAGATGTTTTGTGTGGCAAATCAACCAGCGCTCGCCTCTCTTTCGCCTGCCGTTTCGCCTTTTGCTCCATGACGCCTGACGCCGCCACCGCCGCCACCACCGCTTCACCGGATGCTCCTTCCGCATTCGCATCGCCCGCCAGCCAGACCAAGCTGAAGGCGGTTTACGACATTCTGGAAAATCGCATCACGAGCGGTATCTGGCCCGTGGGCACGCAAATCCCCACCGAGACAGAACTCGCCGACGAACTCGAATGTGGCCGCTCCACCGTTGGCAAGGCGCTCGCCTGGCTCGCGCACGAGGGTTGGGTGGAGCGCAAGACGCGCGCCGGCACCCGCGTCCTCCGCGCCACCGCCACGCCCGGCAAGACCGGCGTCCCCGCACCCGCCCCGCTTTCCCTTGACGCCTGCGCTTTCATCTACCCGAGCGACCAGCACGAAGGCGTCCGCCGTATTATGGCCGGCTTCCAGTCCGCCGCCCATCGCGCCCGGCGGCAGACGCTCATGCTCTCCACCGGCACCGACTTCCGGCGCGAAGCGGAGGCCGTTGGCCGCCTTGTCGAATTTGATGTGAAAGGCGCCGTCCTTTTCCCCGTCGTCCTCTCCCCCAGGGACTACGTTTACTACGCGCAGATGCTCCTCGCCTGCCGTTTCCCCGTCGTGCTCGTCACCATGAGCATGAGCGCCATGCGCCGCCCCTGTGTTGACCTCGACGGCTTCCATGCCGGCTACACCCTGACGCGCCACCTCCTCGAAAAAGGCCTGCGCAAAATCGGCTTCCTCGCCAACCACGCCTGGGTCCCCGTCGCCCAAGCCAAGCACACCGGCTACGCGCACGCCATGGAGCAAGCCGGACTGGCCGACACCGCCGCCGCTCTTGCGCATCGCGACGCCGAGATGCAGCCCGACTTCGGCGACCCGCTTGCCGAACCCGAACGCATGGCCCGCCTTTACCTCCAGCGCCACCCCGATGTCGAAGGCGTTGTGTGCTCCAACGATTTCCTCGCCGTCGGCATGATTCGCGCCGCCCGCGCGCTCGGCCGCGACGTTCCCCGTGATCTCAAGGTCGCGGGTATCGACGACTTCGCGGTCGCAGCCACCGCTCCCGTCCCGCTCACCACCTATCGCATCCCTTTCGAGCAAATGGGCGAACGCTCCTTTGAACTCCTCGACGGCCTCCTCGGCGACACGCCCGTCGCCTCGCCCGATATTCTCCTTCGCGGCGAACTCGTCGTGCGCGACAGCTCCGGCTGACGCCTCTCCCTCCCTTCTCCTCACCTCTCCCCTCCCCCCCCCCCCCCCACACACACACGCGTATCTGCGCCAGTTTTTCTTTTTCCCTCCCTTCTATATATCCAGTTTTCCGCTTCATTCCCGTTCCCTCCCCCCCTCCCCTGCCCTCCCCCAGCCTCACTTCCGTTAGTATCCGAAACCTGATTACAAACAACCGCCATGAACATCGCCAAAGCAACCCGCATCACCCTGCCTCCGCTCCTCCTCATCACTGCCACCGCCGCGCGCCTTTTCGCCGCCGAAGCCTACACATGGGATGGAGGCAGCACCACCACCGCCAACTGGACCGACACCGCCAACTGGACCGACGATCCCGCCACCCTCGCCAGCGCGAACGACACCGCCATTTCCCTTGGTGGCACCACCCGCACCACCATCGAACTGGACACCGACTTCACGCTCAACACCCTCGCGGTCAACAGTGGCGCCGGGGCATTCACCATCAATAGTAGTGGCAACGGAAATACCCTCTCCATTTATGGCAAGGGGATCGAGACGGATGCCGTCGCCAATAATTCCGGCAATCTTCTCACCATCAACGCCGGTATCCGTTTGCTCAATTCGACGCGCTTTTCCGCCAACTCAGGCCCCGTCAAACTCGGCGCCATCGCCATCGACGGTTCCGAAAATGTTGGCGTCTATTTCCGCTCCATTGGCAGCACCCGGGCGATCACTCTTGCCGGAGAGATCAGCGGCACAGGTTCCATTGTCGAGTTTGGCGGGGACATCATCATCGAAAAACAAAACACCTACAATGCGCCCTCCCGTATCCGGAATGGCACCGTGCTAGTCCGCGCCGACAAGGCATTTGGCACGGACCGTACTGTCCAGCTCGGCCTCTCCGCGGGAAATGCCATGGACATCGCCATTCTCACGGAAGCCGCCGTTGCCATCACCAACCAGATCAACCTCAATACCATCACTTCCGGAGGCTCCAGCGGCACAGCCCACACCTACACCCTCGGCGGAAACTCCGCGCACACCTCTTCCTTTAAAAACATCCAGCTCGCCAGCACCGCCACTGACGTGACCCTCAACCTCACTGCCGCCGCGGGAGGCCGGGTCAACATCACCGGCAGTATCACCGATACCAGCACAGGTCTCGGAAGCATCGCCAAAACCGGCGAAGGCATTGTTGCACTCAACGCGACAAGCGGCGTCACCCATACGTACAAGGGAACCACTCAAATCACGGCGGGCACATTCCTCGTCAACGGCACGCTTGCCGCCGCCGCCGCTGGCGATGCGGTCGTGACTGTCGCAACCGGCGCCACGCTCGGAGGCAAAGGCGCCATTCACCGCGCCACCACGCTCGCCGCCGGAGCCACACTCTCCGCCGGTGACATCAATGCCGCCGGCAACAGCGAAACCGGCACACTCGCGTTCACCGCCGGGCTTGTCCTGGACACCGGTTCGCACCTGGCCTTCGACCTCGGAACGTCCGCCGCCCCTTCCGGCCATGACCACATCAGCATCACTGGCGGCGACCTCACTCTTGCCGGCACGGTCAACATCACCGCGCTATCCGGATTCGGAGCGGGCACCTACGAACTCCTCAGTTTCGCCGGCGGCGTCGCCACCAACAACGGCATCACCCTTGGCGGCAATCTCCCTGCGGGTTTCGACTACAATCTCCGCTGGGACACCACCGCGAACAAGCTCAACCTTGTTGTTACCTCCGCCGCCGCCATTCCCGAACCGGCCTGCCACACCCTCATTGTCGCAGCCATTGCCGCTCTCCTCATTGGCCTTCGTATTCGTATTCGCCTTCGCCCTCGCACTCACGCCTGCCGTCGTTGACCCAGTGTGCGTCTCTGCCGGGGGGGGGGGGGGGGCCGGCGGGCGCGCCCCCCCCCGACCCCCCCACACGCCCGCCGTCGTTGAACCCGTCTGCCTCTCTCCCTTCCCCCCCCCCCCCCCGGCCACACATACACACCCACACACGCCATCCTGTCTGTATCCGGAAAACCACGCAATGCTTCGTCCCATGAAAACATCCATGGACCG
>JAISAX010000362.1 GCA_031266495.1 Opitutaceae bacterium | reverse complement strand
ATGAACGCGAATGTTTTTCAAGAAGACCTGCTCTTGTTCAACAAAGTTATCTTCTCTCCGAATTCGCGTCTATTCGCGTCCATTCGCGGTTAAAACGACTTTTTCAAAGTGCCCTTATGTGTATTATGTGTATTATGTGTATTATGTGTATTGGAGCGCCTGTTTACGCAACCCCGGCAAAGACGGCGGCGCAGCCAGACCACGGCAAGTCCGCCGGTCCGGATTCGCTTTTCACGCCCCGGAAGCAGAGGGAACTGTTTTCCGCGCTCGACTATAAAAACCCCCGGTTTGCCACCGCCCTTGCGCCCGTTGCCGCCGCCATTTCGCGAAACGACCCCATTGCCGCCCGCGCCGCGCTGGCCAACCACCTGCGCACACGCAACCAGCCACCGCTCGCCCTCCGCACATGGCATTACCAACCCGCCCCCGCTCCCGCCACCACCCCCGACCCGAACATCCGCTACAACGCCGGCGAAGCCGATGCCGCGGCGGAAGGCCGGGTAACCGGAGGCCTTGTCAAGATCGAGGCCACCTTCCCCGGCAACCGCATCAACTGGCGGCACGACGAAACCCTCCGACGCGCCCGACGCGGGGAAAACGTCGCCCACAACCCCGAATGGCAATGGCAACTCAACCGCATGTGGTTTTGGCGCCCCATGGACGCCGCCTACCGGGCGACCGGAAATGAAAAATATCCCCGGGCCTGGGCCACCCAGTTGCGCTCCTTCATCGAGCAATGTCCCGTCCCCGAACGGCCCGACAATAACGCCGGTTCCACATGGCGCACGATAGAAGCCGGCACTCGCATGTTCGATTCGTGGCCCAACGCCCTCCACGCATTCCTGCTCTCCCCAAGCCTCTGCGACGAAGACCTGCTCCTCTTCATGCACGCCAGCCTGGAGCACGCCCGCTTCCTCGCCCGCCACCCCTCCGGCGGCAACTGGCTCACCATGGAAATGAACGGCCTGTACAGCACAGGCGTGGTCTTTCCCGAATTTGCCGAAGCCGCCGCCTGGAGACGGCAGGCCATCACCACTCTCGACGGGCAACTCACCCGGCAATTCCACCCCGACGGCGCCCAATACGAACTCTCCCCCGGCTACCAGGCCGTGGCGCTTGGCAGCATCGTTGACATGCTGCGCCTGGCGCAACACGTCCGGCGCGCCGACGAATTCCCCCCCACCTACACCGCCAACATCGAAAAAGCCTGCGACTTTTTCCTGCACCTGATGACCCCCGACCGCGACCTCCCTGAACTCAACGACTCATGGCCCCTCTCCGTGCCCCGCCTGCTCCGCGCGGCCTCCGGACTCTTTCCCGCCCGCCAGGACTACAAATGGATCATCACCGACGGAGCCGAAGGCGCCCCGCCCGAAACCGGCCCCACTCCGTCGCACTATTTTGAATACGCCGGCTACGCCGTCATGCGCACAGACTGGAGCCGCGCCGCCAACTACGCCCTTTTCGATGCGGGCACCCTCGGGGTCGGCGGACATCAACACCAGGACAAACTCAACATTCTCGTCTGGTCGTATGGACGCGAAATCCTCTTCGACAACGGCGGCGGCTCCTACGAGAAAAGCAAATGGCGCAGTTATTCGACGGATACATTTTCGCACAACACCATCCTCGTTGACGGCCAACCCCAGCGCCGCGCCCCGCGCACCCGCGCCGACGCCTCCGCCCCCATCGACATCCAATGGCAAACCACTCCGCAATACGACTACGCCATCGGCACCTATGACGACGCCTATGGCGACGCTCATGATGGCGACGGGAATAATCGTCCTGCCACGCACACACGCCGCGTTTATTTCCACAAACCCGACCTCTTCATCATCGTTGACACACTGACACCCCGGACCACCGCCCAACCCCAAAAACAAAATCAAAACCAACCCCAATCCCACACCTGGCAAGCCCGCTGGCACCTGCTCACCACCCGCACGCAACACGACAAACGCACCTCGATCGTCCGGACAACCGACACCGGGCAACCCAATCTTGCCATCATCCCGTTGCACGCCACGACTCCGCTCAAAGTCGCCACGGCATCCGGGCAAACCACGCCCGAGATACTCGGCTGGGATGTTCGCAAGGACACGATCCCCCAATGCGTTCCCGCCACCACCGTCACCCACACGATGGAGAACGCCACCGGACCGCAGATGCTCGTCACCCTCCTGCACCCCCTTCGTGCCGGAGCCGAACCAGGCAAAAGCCTCGTTGAATCGGTTGAACCAGTTGTATCTGTTTTTCCCTCACCGCCCGAAAACCGGACGATCCGGGTTGTACTTGCCGATGGCCGACGCCTGACGATTACCCTTGGCTCCGCCCCGGATTCCCGGCTGCTCGTTGGTGTTATTGACTGACGTTACGCGGATCGACGTGGCACGGGCTTCCAGCCCGTGAACGTTGCCCCTCCGCGTGGCACGGGCTTCCAGCCCGTGGACGGCGCGAAGCGCCGCCTCCCTGCTCACCTTCGTGGCATTCCCGGTCAACAACTGACACGCCCTCAAACAACTGATCTGGCCTGGCGGCAATGGGCGACGCTGCGCGTCGCCCACGGGCTGGAAGCCCGTGCCACTTCAAGGCAGTCCGCGTAACTTCAGGAC
>JAISAX010000244.1 GCA_031266495.1 Opitutaceae bacterium | reverse complement strand
AACAGGGCAGTCAAAGGGATCAATCTGCTCAATGCGCTTTATGTCAGCCATGATGTGTCAATTCCGGTGGCTTTCGACATTATAAAGAAAGAGGAGGTATATTATGATGAAAAAGAGGGACAGCTGAAGCGCGGAAGTGAGGTAAGCAAGAATGAGCACTTGCGGGCCATGTTTGAGACGTGCATTCGGAACCAGCTTGAGTTTCGCTACGTGTTATTTGATAGCTGGTTTTGTGCGAGTATGCAGTGATCTGACAATAAACGGCGAGCAAATCACAACGATCTATCAAAAACGATGGAAAGTAGAAGAATTCCACAAATCATTAAAATCGAATACCGCATTGTCAAAGTCACCAACCCGGCGCATGCGCACGCGGAGCAATTATGTGTTTATGTCTATATATGCTGTGTTTAAACTGGAATGCGTCAAGATTAAATATCATATCAATCACTTCGCCCTAAAATCAAAACTGCTCATCAAATCCTCCGCTCATGCCCTCCAATACCTCCATTCTTGGGCTTCTGCGTAACATCAGTTATATACAGAAATGGCGTCATTATATCATTTTTTTGATATTATTCATATTTTACTGTAAGCGGTTTTGCTTTTCATCTCTTGGGTTGCCGCGTCAACCGGCAACCTGATCGAGAACCGCTACTTTCCCTCGGGGGCCACGGGCAAGGATGCCCGTGCCACGTCGGATGCGGACGAGACGCCCGCGCCTCGCCTCGATTCCGTCGCCAGTTGACCGCAGCCGGCGCCGATGTCGATGCCGCGACGCTGGCGGATGGTGCTCGGCAGTCCGTAGTCCGCAAGCACGGTCTGGAAACGCTTGGCCACCCAGGCGCGCGCCGGCTCGCCGGCGTATCCGGTTGTCGGATTCAGCGGGATGAGGTTCACCTGCGCCCGCAACCCGCGCAGCAGCCGGCCCACGGCGTGCGCCTGGTCGGGGCCGTCGTTTTTACCCTCGATCAGCGTCCATTCGAAAAAAATGCGGCGTTGCTGTTTTTCGACGTAGTAACGGCAGGCTTCCATCAGCGCGTCGAGCGGCCAGGCGCGGGCGGCGGGGACGAGCGCGGCGCGTTCCTCCTGCGTCGCGCCGTGCAGGGATACGGCGAGGTGGATGGGACGGTTTTCGTCGGCGAGGCGAATGATGCCAGGCACGACGCCAACCGTGGACAGGGTGATCTTGCGCGCGCCGAGGGCGAGGCCGTTGCCGTCGCGCAGGATGTCGAGGGCGCGCATGACGGCGTCGTAATTGTGAAGCGGTTCGCCCATGCCCATGAGCACGATGTTGCGGAGGCGTTCGTGACGATGGTGCGGGGAGGCGTTGTCCGGCTCGGCAAGCGGGGGGGATTCACCGCGGGCGGAAAACGCGGCAGCGGCGGCAGAAGAGGCAGAGGAGGAGGAGAAGGCGGCGGTTACGGTTGCGGTTGCGCGGAGCACGCGGTCCACGTGCATGGCTTGCGCGACGATCTCGCCGGCAGTGAGGTGGCGCGTGTAGCCCATCTGGCCGGTGGCGCAAAATACGCAGCCCATCGCGCAGCCGACTTGCGAACTTGCGCACGCCGTCACGCGTCCGGTGTAGCGCATGAGCACGGTCTCGATCTCGCGTCCGTCGCGCAGGGCAAGCAGGTATTTTCGGGCAAATCCGTCGGAGGAATGCGTTTCGCGGGCAACGGCAAGGCGGCCAATGGTGGTTTCCGTTTCCAGGCGCGCGCGCAGTCGCGCCGGCAGGTCGGGCATGGCGGCAAGGTTGTCCGCGCCTTCGAGGTAGAGGTACGACCAGAGTCGCGCGGCATGCACCGGGCTGATCCCCCACGACTCTACCCGCGTCCGGAGTTCCGGGCGGGTGAGATCGTAGAGGTTGATTGGTGCAGTGGCGGTGTCGGCGGTCATCGGTGGGGCGTGCCAAGCGTTGCAGGCGGTGGCGGCGGCGGTAGTGTAGCACGAAACGGGCACACGTGAGTGAAGGGCATCCTTACGCTTCCTGTGCTGGCCGCGTCAACGCCACGTCGCTCCACTCGCCCATGATGCGGTGCTCCGTCCTCCAGCCGTCCGTGGCGGGGGCGAAGGCGGCGCGCACCTGCCCGTTCTCGTGCGCAAGGATGCCGCCGAGCACGAGCAGGCCGCCAGGCGCAACCGCGCCAACGAGCGGTTTTACGAAACGCATGAGCACGTCGGCCTGGATGTTGGCGAGCACGATGTCGGCCGTCCGTCCGGCAAGCCCGCTGACGAGGTCGCCTTCGTAAAACCGCACGGCTCCGGCGAGGTCGTTGAGCGCGGCGTTTTCCCGGCTTACGCGCACGGCCTCGGGATCGTTGTCAAACGCATCCACTTCGCGAAATCCGAGCCGCGCCGCCGACAGCGCCAGGATGCCCGAACCGCAGCCGGCGTCGATGACGCGCTTGCCGCCCAGTCCGCTACCGGCGGCAGCGACAGCGGCGGTGGTGGTGGTGGTAGCGGCGGCGTACATAGCGGCCTGGCACACCAGCCGCTCCACGCAAAGGCGCGTGGTTTCGTGGTTGCCGGTGCCGAAGGCCAGCCCCGGATCGAGCCAGATCGCGCCGTCGCCGGCAGGCAGCGCGTACTTGCCGCGCTCCCAGACCGGCACCCAGTGCAGGCGTCCGAATTGCCACGGATGGAAATGCGCCTTGTAGCTGTCGCGCCAGTCCTGGTCGGCCAGCGCGCGGATGACCGGCTCCTCCGGCGCGGCGATGTCGCGGATGCGCGGCGCGAGTTCCTGCCAGCGGGCGCGCGCCCCGGATTCGGAGTTCGGGTTCGAGTCCGGGTCCGGGTCCGACAGAAAAATGCCGACGATCCAGGCGCGGTTGACAATCACGTCCTGCAACAGGCTCCAGCCTTCGACACCCAGTTCGAACAGGATGTCCTCGACGGCATCAGCGGCTTCGGGACGGATGGCGATTTTGATTTCGTAAAGGGCGCTCATGGCGAAAAGGGCTGAACGCTCCACGCCGAACGCCCGCTTTTCAAGCCAGGACGGGAACGGGGGAGGAGGGGGGGGGGGGGGGGCGGAAATTAATAATTTAGAATTAAGAAAACGAACCCCCCCCAAACACACCACGCATGACATGCGTAAATCAACCCAACGGCGACTCCGCCGATTCCTGATTCTTAGTCCGGATATTTCATGGGAAATGATTTTCCCTCGAAGACTATTGAATGGCCGCAAAAAGGCACAAAAGGCGCAAAAATAACGAGCTGTATTTTTTGCGCCTTTTGTGCCTTTTTGCGGCCATCTTGTGAAATATCCGGGTTAGCTCTTAACTCTCAAGGGCACTTTGAAAAACTCCTTTTTCCAGACAAACGAACCAACCGCGAATGGACGCGAATGAACGCGAATGTTTCAATACCTGCTCTTGTTCAACAAAGTTATCTTCTCTTCGAATTCGCGTCTATTCGCGTCCATTCGCGGTTAAAACGACTTTTTCAAGGTGCCCTTAATTCTTAATTCTTAATTTCCCACCAAAGGCGGGATTGATTCCCGGTCAAACGCGGTTTTTGATGCACGTTTTTCTTTTTCCGACAAAACCATGAAAATCGTTCTCGCTTATTCCGGAGGTCTCGACACCTCCGTCATTGTCAAGTGGCTTGAAGAAACATACGACGCGGAGATCGTCACCTTCGCCGCCGACGTCGGCCAGGAAGAGGAGCTGAAAGGCCTCGACAAAAAGGCCAAAAAGACCGGCGCCTCGAAGCACTACACCCTCGACCTCGTCGAGGAATTCGCGCGCGACTACATCTACCCGATGATCCGCGCCAACGCGATTTACGAAGGCCAGTACTACCTCGGCACCTCCATCGCCCGCCCGCTCATCGCCAGGGCGCAGGTCGAAATCGCCCGTAAGGAAAAGGCGGATACCGTCGCGCACGGCGCCACCGGCAAAGGCAACGACCAGTGCCGTTTCGAGTTCACCTACCTGGCGCTCGCCCCCGACCTGACGATCATCTCCCCTTGGAAAATCGACGCCTACCGCGAGGCCTTCCCTGGCCGCGCCGAGATGATCGCCTATTGCCGCAAGCACAACATCTCCGTCGAGGCCTCGCTGAAAAAACCATACTCGATGGACCGCAACCTCCTCCACATCTCCTACGAAGCCGGCATCCTCGAAGACCCGTGGTTTGATCCGACCACGAAGGAGAACAAGGCGATGTTCAAGCTCTCCGTCTCGCCCGAGGACGCGCCCGACAAGCCCGAGTACGTCGAACTCGAATTCGCGAAAGGCGACTGCGTGGCGGTCAACGGCAAGAAGCTCACGCCCGGCAAAATTTTGAAAACTCTCAACAAACTCGGCGGCAAGCACGGCATTGGCCGCGTCGATCTCGTGGAAAACCGTTTTGTCGGCATGAAGAGCCGCGGCGTGTACGAGACGCCGGGCGGCACCATTCTCATGCACGCGCACAAGCAGATCGAGAGCCTCACGCTCGACCGCGAGGTGGAGCACCTGCGTGACTCGCTCATCCCGAAGTACGCCGAACTCGTTTACAACGGTTTCTGGTTTGCGCCGGAACGCGAGGCCCTGCAGGCGCTCGTGGACCAGAGCCAGAAATTCGTGACCGGCACCGTGCGCCTGAAGCTTTACAAGGGCAACGTCATCACCTGCGGACGCAAGTCGAGGTACTCGCTCTACGACGAGAAGATCGCCTCGATGGAAGGCGTCAAAAGCTGGTACAACCAGAGCGACGCCACCGGTTTCATCCGACTCAACGGCCTGCGCCTGCGCGCCCGCAATCTCGCCCAGGGCGGCCCGAAGGTCTGAAGCGGCGGCACACGCCACCCTGCCTTCACACGCAAGGGCGCACTCGAAGTGCGCCCTTTTTGTGGTCAAGACGTTCGCGGCGGAGCGGTCGCCCCATCCTCCCAGCACCCTTTGATCAGCACGCACCGCGGCACGGCGGGCAATCCGCGCTGGTTTTGCAGCAACTGTCCGACCACCAGATCCACGGCGACGGCGCCGTGAAGCTCGTGACGCTGGTTGAAGCCGGCGATGTCCGGCCAGTCCGGCAGCCGGTCCACACTGATGAACGCCACATCCTGCGGCATGCGCCACCCCATCGCATTGATGGAGCGCCATACGATGTCTTCCCCCAACACGATCTCCGGACGATACCGGCGCAGCCAATCCTGGATACGCGGCATCTCGCTCTCGTCGGGCCGGGGGAAACAGAACGTCTCGATCTCCCCTTGCGACCCGGGCCAGTAGTGTTGCGCGTAGGACACCGGAAACAATACGCCGTGGTCCACCCGATGATCATAGGCATGCGACACGACCACCGCGATTTTCCGGTACCCCAAGTCCACCGCCCGATGCAACACCAGGTCGAACCCGTGCGTGGTGCGCACCGCCACCCGGTCGAGTTCCGGTTCGGTCAATGAAAACCCCAGGGCAACGGCAACCATCCGAGACCAGTCAAACTGACCGAACACCGGCGTGGGTTTGAGAATACCGGGAATAATCACCCCCGGGATATTGCGATTGCGCAAGATGGTGCCGAGCCGCCGCCCGCTCATCCCCGGCTCATGCAGCCAGATCGATTCCAGCGCATAACCCAGTTCTCCCGCCCGTTCACGCGCCCCCTTGAAATGCCGCTGCATGTAAATCGGCAGATCCTTCACGTGCGGTGAACCCGGGTGGGTGGTCAAAAAGGCCAGCGTCGCCTGATAGCGAGGGAGACGTTGTGTACGCAAATGCGCCATGTAAGCCGAGGCGAAGGCATTCGGACGCCATCCCATGCTCCGCGCCACCTCCCGGATCTCGTGCCGCTTCGCAAGCGAAATTCTCGAGTGATCGCGCAGCGCCTGCGAAACGGTCGACTGGTTGCACCCGCAGGCTGCTGCGATCTCACGCGTCGTCGGAGGACGTTTGGTTTCGGATGGTTCGTCAGAAGGGGTGCGCATCGTGATGGGCAATCAATTTCTTCAAATCCGGGAACGCAAAACTTAAAGTGCTACATTCTCCTCCATAAAACCGGGGACTCCATAAACACATAAACCCATCAATATCATGAGAATCTCATATCCGTATCTCCCGCTGCTGGCATTTGCCATCGCTTTCGCCAGCGCGCACAAGGCAAGCGCAACCGTCGTTTTTGAGGATGATTTCACTTCTTACACGGCCTGGAGCACCGGCGCCAGGCCCGCGGACGCAGTCTGGACGGTTTTTGGCGCCACCGCAGCAGCGATAGTGGATGGTTCCACCGACAGCAAATTTCCCGACACCTATCTTCGATGCTCCAATCGTGGTGTCTATGTGACGCTTCCCAAGGCGCTGACGGATGATTGGGACTTGACCGTGACCATGGCGCTCAGCGCTTATAAACAGCTCAGCTGGTTTGGTCTTACGGATGAAACCGGGAAAAACGGATACTATGTCGCGTGGGATACTTCCGAGGAAGGGCAATACAACGGGCAAGGGTTCCTTCGCATCGGAGAGCTAGGTGATACCACTCCGTCGGCGACGGGCAATCCGGGAGCTTACCTCACCACCGCAGTGAAGTCCGGAGCCATTCCGGTCACGGCAAATGCCGGATTTAACCAGTTTGCCTCCGTCACCCTGTCCTGGGTCGCCGCAATCCATACGCTGGAATGCCGTGTCAACGGCTCTCTGATTTCCAGTGTGTCCGATAGCTCGGTGGCCTCTTTCTCGCGGATTTATCTGGAAGGCGGTAATCAAGGCTACTACGGCAGCGTCCGCCTGACGACATCGGCAGTTCCCGAACTCGCTTCGGTCGCGGGGATTTTCGCGGCGATCGTCCTCGGTATTTGCGTTTTCAGGAAATCGATGGGCCGCAAACATGCATAACAAAACATCCCTCATTCCCTCGGCCCTTCTGGTTGTTTCCCAATTTTTCATGCACAGCGCGATTTGCGCGACGGGGGGGCCCCCCCCCCCCCCCCGGCGGGGGGGGGGGGGGGGGGGGGGGGGGGGGGCGACACGCGGGGCGTGTGGGGTCCCG
>JAISAX010000858.1 GCA_031266495.1 Opitutaceae bacterium | reverse complement strand
GGATACGGGTTGATGACGGCCGGGCGCGGCACTGGAGGCACTGGCGTTGCTGGCTGCGGAAACGTGTCCGGCCTCGGGAAAAATCTCAACCGCGAAGTTCCGCTCCCGCTCCCGCGGGGTATTCACCTTATATCCGGGATTGACGCGCACGGGCAAAACATGCCTTTTGCTCGTTTTCCCCTTCACATGCCTGCCCGTCCTCCCCGTCCCCGAGCCAGTCTGCTGCGGAGCGTCGCCACCCCGGCCACGCTCCTTGCCGCTGCCTTGCTGGCAGCAGTGACGCCCGTCTCTTCGCCCGCCCAGCAAGCGCCCGCCGCCAAGGTCAACATCCCGCAGATCCCGGTGCCCCAGATTCTGGCCGAGGTGGAAACCTCCATCAACAACCGCGAAATCGCCGCTGCCGCCATGCTCCTCGACCGCGTGCTCCAGCGCGTTGCCGACGGGGAAAAAATGCCGGCCGGCGTGGACCTCAACCGCCTGCGGCTCACCGCCGCCACCGTCCACTTCCAGACGCAGAATTTCCCCCGCGCCGTCACCGTCGCCGAAGAACTCCTCAAAAACCGCGACCTCAGCCTCGCCGTGCAAGGCGAGACCCGCATGGTCCTCGGCCTCTCGCTCGCGCTCCAGAAAAAGTACGCCGAAGCCATCCCCGTTTTCCGCGCCGCCGAGCAATCCATGACGCACCGCGACAAGGCCCTGCTCTACGGCGCCATGTCCGCGCAGCAGGCCGGCCAGCTCGACACCGCCGCCGACACCTACACGCGCCTCCTCTCGACCGCCCCCCGCGACCGCGACTGGGCCGACGCCGCCCTCTCGCTCATCTCGCTGCGCATCCAACAACACCGGCTCGCCGACGCCCGCGGCGGCCTCACCCTCCTGCGCACCGACCTCGCCCAGGTGGACAACCTCTCCGGCCTCAACATCCTCAGCCTCCAGCTCGGCGACGCCCTGCTCAACACCAGCGACGCCGTCGGCGCCCTCACCGCCTACCGCACCGTACTCGACAAGGCCGAACTCCTCCGCCAGCAAGCCCTGCGCACCCGCCGCCTCGAGACCGAAATCGAACGCGCCAAATCTCTCACCCGCGCCGACGCCTCGCAGATCGACTCCGTCCGCCGCGCCCAGGCCCGGCTCGACCAGATCAAGACCGCCACCACCGAAATCGAAAAACTCGCCAACTACGACGCCACCCTCCTCTTCCGCCTCGGCACCGCCTTCCAGCAACGAGGCGGCGCCTGGGAGACCGCCATCGTTTTCGAGGACCTCATCAAACGTTACCCCACCGCCCCCGAAGCCGAAAACGCCTGGTTCGGCCTCGTCCGTGCCTACTCCGACGCCGGCCGCTTCGAAAAAACCAACCACGCCGCCGAACGCTTCCTCAACGCATACCCCGACAGCCAATACGGCGCGCAAGCCCTCTACCTCGCCGCCCTCGCCGCCGGCGAACGCAAACTCCTATCCACCCAGCTCGACTTTCTCAACACCGCCACCCGCCGCTTTGCCGGCTCCGAACTCGCCGAGCCGATGGCTCTCATGAAAGCCAACGCCCTCTTCACCGTTGGCCGCTTTGGCGAAGCCGGCGACACCTGTCGCGACTACCTCGCGCAATACCCCACCGGCAAATTCATCGAAGACGCCACCTACCTCGGCGCCATGGCCGCCCTCGCCGACGGCAAAATCACCGACTCCGCCAGGCAAATCGAAACCTACCTTGCAAAATACCCCGACGGCCGCTTCGTCCCCGACGCCCGCTACCGTCTCGCCGCCACCGAGTACGGCCGGCAAAACCACGAAACCGCCCTCCGCCGCGCCGAAGCCTGGCTCGCCGACTACCCCCCCGGCAACCCGCAACGCGGCGAAGTCGCCTCCCTCCAGGGCGACATCCTCGCCGCCCTCGGCCGCACCGGCGACGCCATCACCGCCTACCGCAACGCGCTCGACCAACCCCTCTCCGACGACCAGCTCGGCTACGTCCTCGACGAGCTCACCCGCCTCTACCAGACCACCCGCGACTACGAATCCGCCATCGCCGTCTGGGAAAACTTCACCCGCGAACACCCCGACCACCCCTTCGTCATCAACGCCGCCTACTGGATCGCCCGGCTCAACGCCCGCCTCGGCCGCACCGACCAGGCCCTCGCCCGCGTATCCGAAATCGCCCGACGCTACATCAAGGACCCCGCGCGCGACTCCGTGGAACGCCTCCTCGTCGAATTCGCCGCCATGCTCGCCCGCCCCCCCCGCGCCCCCGCCGGCCAGCCCCGCCCCCCCGCCCCCACCCTCGACGAACTCTTCAAACGCGCCGACACCCTGCTCCTCGCCGGCGACGCCCGCCAGTCGCCCGCCGCCCAGGCCCGCGCCCTCTTCGTCGAAGCCGAAATCGCCAGCTACCGCAAAAACCCCCGCCGCCAAGGCGAACTGCTCGACCGCATCGCCGCCCTCTACCCGGCCGACACCCTCCCCCCCGGCATCCTCGGCAAACTCGGCGACCACCTCCTCGCCAAAGGCGACCTCGATCTCGCCCGCGCCTGCTACACCCGGATCGTCGCCGCCTACCCCAAATCTATCTTCGCCGACTTCGGCTACGCCGGCCTCGGCCAACTCGCCCTCCGCGCCGGCAACGGCGAAGACGCCCTGCAACACTTCAACAACGCCATCGACCTCGCCGGCGCCCGCTTCAAACTCCTCGACGCCACCCTCGGCCGCGCCCGCGCCCTCCTCCACCTCAACCGCCTCGACGAAGCCCGCGACCTCTTCGAACAAATCGCCGGCAACCGCACCTGGCGCGGCGAAGCCACCGCCGAAAGCGTCTATTCCCTCGGCCAGATTTTCCTGAAGCGCAGCACCCCCGAAGACCTCGCCCAGGCGCAAGCCCGGTTCCAGCGCGTGTACATCTCCTACAAAAAATTCGTACCCTGGGTCGCCCGCGCCTACCTTGCCGGCTCCGAAGCGTTCGAAAAACTCGGCCAGACGCGGGAAGCGGTGAACACGCTTTACGAGATGCTCCGCGACAAACGCCTCGCCGAACTCCCCGAGGCCGCGACCGCCCGCGACCGCCTCGCCTCGCTCGAACTCCGGCTCCCGGCCACGACCGCCGCCGCCGCCAGCGCCCCGCAAACATGAAGACGCCCCCCCTCCCCCCCCTCCCCCCCCTCGCCGCCCTCCTCGGCCTTCTTCTCTGCTGCGCCGCCTCTCCCGCCGCGCAAGCCCAACGCTACATCATGAAAGACGGCACCGCCGTGAATGCCGCCAGCGTGACCGTCGCCGCCGACGGCGGGCTCGTGCAGAAGATCGCCGGAGGCGCGGCCGAACGCCGTTACGATTTCGCCGACATCGCCCGGCTCGATTTCCCCGAACCGCCCGAAATCGCCGAAACCGCCGCGCTGGTCGCGGCCGGCAAGCCCGCCCAGGCCCTCTACAAGATCGAACCGGTCTATCGCCGGTTCGCGTTGTTCACGAAAACCCCCGGCTCCTGGTGGACCGAAGCCGCCGTCCTTCGACTCCGCGCCCTCCTCCTGCCGCCCGACCTCAAGGTCGATCCCAAAGCCGCCCTCGAAACCCCGGTGCGCATCCGCGCCGCCGCCCGCGAACTCATGACCACCGCCACCGATCCCGACGCCATCGGCGAGGGGCAACTCGCGCTGGCCGAACTCGACATCCGCGCCGGCCAGCCCGAACTCGCCACGGCCATGCTCGACGAAATCGTGCGCGACGCCCCGTCCGGATCGGGAATAAAAGTCCGCGCCTGGCTACTCCGCGGCGACCTCGCGCTCAAACGCCAGGCGTTCGAGGACGCGCTCGAATGTTACCTGCGTATCCCCGCCCTCTTCGGCACCTGGGACGAACTCATGCCCGCCGCCCTCCTCGGCAGTGCCCGCGCCTACAAAGGCTACGGCGACCCCGACCGCGCCGAACGCGCCTACCTCGACCTCATCGACACCTATCCGAACAGCCCCCAAGCCACCGCCGCCAAAGCCGAATCCGGACTCTGACCCCGCTGACGCGGGGAATGAAAAATGAAGAATTAAGAATTAAGAATTAAGAATTAAGAATGAATACCTGCCCACATCATCCCACCTCCTCCCCGTCTCCGCACGCATTCTGAACCGAATCCCGAATCTGAAATCTGAGATCTGAAATCCAAAATCTGAAATCCAAACATCAGAAACCTATGAACCACTCTCGCATAATTGCCACCGTGCTCGCCGCGCTGGCGCCGATTGCCGCCCTTGCGCAACAAACCGCCGCCAACGGCACTGCCGCCGCTGCTGCCGCTGTCGAAGCCGTCAACAAAAAGTCCCTCCTCAGCGAACTCAGCGCTCCCTCCATCCTGCCCCTGTGGTTTTGTTCCGCGGTCATCGTTTATCTCGTGATCGACCTCTATCTGAAGACGGCGAACAAACAATGCATCCGCCCCGTCGCCATCGCCACCCTCCGGCAGCAATTCCGTGACGGCGCCTACCAGGACGCCTTTACCTGGACCGAACAACACCCCTCGGCCCTCGCCAACGTCATCCACGCCGGCCTCCGCCACTCCCCCAACGGCAAACAAGCGGCTGAAGACGCCATGGCCATCGCCATCGTCGGGGAAAACACCAACTACCAGAACCGCATCGCGTACCTCTCTGTTATTGGCGTCATTGCCCCCATGATCGGCCTCACCGGCACCGTTATCGGCATGATCCAGGCCTTTGCCGCGATGAACGCCGTAGGAGCCACCGACTCATCAAAACTCTCCGGCGCCATCGGCCACGTGCTCCACGCCACCGCCTCCGGCCTCGCCGTGGCCATCCCCGCCTTCGTGTTTTATTATCTGATACGAAACCGCGTCAACCGCGTCATCCACGAACTCTCCATCGCCGCCTCCGACCTCTTCCGCAAATTCCCCTACGAACACCTCGAACACATCGAATTTACCGGAGGCGAAACCTGGGCTGGCCTCCCCGACTGGCTGCGTCCGCAGCCGGAGCCGGAGCAACACGAAGAACATGCCGGCGAAGGCGAAACCCCTTCCGGTGACGCGGAGACCGCCCCCGCGCCCGAACCCGCCTCCTGACAAACACCTCCGGACACCAGTAACCTGAACCAAACCCAGAACCTTAACCCTCAACCCCCGGATTTTTATGGCCAGCAGTGCAGGCGGCGAAGGCGAGCCTGAATTCCAAATCGCCCCCATGCTCGACGTCATGCTCGTGTTGCTCATCTTCTTCATGAGCATCACGGCGACGGCGGTGAGCCGTTACGACCCCGCGATTGAAGTCCCCGTCGCGCCCGACGCCAACAAGAAGGAAGACTCCGAAAGCGAGCTTGTTTTCAACATTGCCTGGAAGCCCGCCGAGTACACCGCGCAAATCACCTACGAAGAAGAACCGGTGAATTTCGAGACGATCGTCCCGCGCCTCGCCCGCCACCTGAAGGCCGACCCGAAAGTCCGCATCCTCATCCGGGCCGACTCCGGGACCCCCGTCTCCTACGTCAACCAAGTCATCGAAACCGTAGCCAAGGCCGGCATCGTTGACGTCACCTTCGCCACCCTGAACCGGTAAAATAAAAGCCTGAAAACCTGAAGGCTGAAGGCTGAAAAGGCTGGGGAAAAACACACCCGACACCCACCACCACACGCCAGCCGAAGTTTTCCGCCCTTCAGCCTTCAGCCCTTCAGCCCTTTCCCCCCATGCGCCTTCCCAAGCAAGTAACCAACCCCGATGTCGGATTCCAGATCGCGCCCATGCTCGACGTCATGCTCGTGCTGCTCATCTTCTTCATGGCGCTGGCCGCGCAGATCCGCATGGAGCAGATATTGCAGACCAAACTCCCCGGCGTGTCGGTGGCGAGCGAGTCGGCTGAATTCGTGGACGAGCAAATCCTGCAAATCGACGACATCGGCGAAGTCTCCCTCAACGACGAGACCTACGACAACCTTGCCAGCCGCGAGATGCCGCAACTCACCGCCACGCTCATTCGCCTCAAGGAGTCGAGCGACGCCGCGAAGAGCAAGGTCGTGGTCACGCTCATCAGCCATCCCGACTCGCCCTACTATCGCACCATCGACGCGCTCAACGCCCTCGCCGTTGCCGGCATCACCAACGTCACCTTCACCGCCGCCGACGAATTCTGACCCATGCGGAGCGCGGGAATCGAAACACAAGGATAACAAACGCAAAGGATGTTCTGAAAATTCCTTTTTCCAAACCAGCAAACCAACCGCGAATGAACGCGAATAAAAATACAATGACTCCATATCCCGATAAGTATGCATCCCGCCATTCTTTCCGGATTCGCGTCCATTCGCGGTTAAAAATGTATTTTGAAAATTCCCGCAAGAATCCCGCCGCCGCCCCCCCCCCTCTCTCTGTCCAATCTGAAATTTGAAATCCGAAATCTGAAATCAAAAAACCGGAATCCCCGATGTCGTCCCCACGCGCCAAAAAGACCCTTTACGAACGCCTCACGAGCAGTGTGCCGCTGCTGGTCACGGTGATTGTGCACGTCATCCTGATCATCGTGGCCGGCGCGTTTGTCGTGCAGGAGCAGATACTGAAACCGAAGAAAAAGTTCGAGGCGGCGGCCGCCACCGAGTCCACCGCGCAGAAACAGATCGAGCACCGCCTGCAGGTCGCACGCAAGAGCAGCGCCTCCTCCAGCAGTTCCACGCCGGTCTCGGCCAACCGCATCTATTCCACGGCCGAAGGCGCGCTCCAGTTGCCCGAGATGCCGGCGCTGCCCTCGATGGGCGCGGGCGGCTTTGGCGGTTTCGGCGGCGCGGCCGGCATCGGCGTCGGCACGGGCGGCGGCATGGGTGGAGTCGGCTCCACCAACCTCGGCGGACGCGGCTTCATGTCGATGTCGTTCCTCGGCATGACCAGCCAGAACGTACAAAAAATCGCCTTCGTGATCGACATCGGCACCGACCTGATGGACATCAAAAAAGGCGGCTTTCTGGCCTTCAACATCATCCGCGAACAGATCATGCAACTCGTCAACATCATGCCCCCCTCGGCGGAGTTTGGCGTCGTCCTGTTCGAGAACGGCAACTACGGCGCCCCCGGACGCCTCTCCCCCTTTCGCACCACGCTCATGCCGGCCACTGTCACCGGCAAGGAAGAGTTCTTCGCCTGGCTTGCGCCCATCAACACCAATGCGCAGCGCACCGGCATCAGTTCCATAGTCAACCCGCAGCGCTGGACCCCCAAACCATTGCCCGAAAACGCCGGCATCGACGCGAAACTCCAGATACCCGACTGGGCGCGCGGACTCCACCTCGCCCTGGAGATGCAAGCCGACACCGTTTATATCATCACCGGCAGCCAGGGCACCGTCCGCCGGCACGCCTCCGACGCCGAAATCGCCCGCCGCAAAAGAGTGTACGAAGACAAAGTGAGGGAACTCAGGAAAGAAGGCATCACCGACATCAATGCGGCCATGGCCGCGCGCGGCCGCGCCTATGCCAAAGCCAGGCAGGAACTCGACGAGATCAACAAAAAGCTCGTGGCCCAAGGCAAACAACCGCTCGTAGTCCGCCACAACGAACGCATTTTCGAGAAAGACTTCCAGGCCGAGCTCCGCAAGCACGGCTACAGCATCAAGCTCGACGGCACCGGCTGGTCCAGGAAGGACGGCACGACCATCGGGTGGGTCGGTTACGTGACCCACGAGAACGTCCCCTATACCGAAGTTTACAACCAGATATCGCGCCTGCAAAACGCGCTGGTTCCGAAGAAAGCGAACGTGAACATGTTTCTCTTTGTCGGTCCCGGCCAGGAGCCGAAGGACCAGATGGAAAACCTCGGCAAGGTGACCAGTCGCAACAACGGACGCTTCGAACTGCTCACGACCAAACGCCTTGAGGAGATCAAGCGCCGCGCCGCCGAGGAAGCCGCGAGACGCTGAAAAAACACGTATCCCCGTCTGCGATACCCCTCCCCCCCCCCCCTCCTTGTTCGCCGCTTTCGGCCGGCGGCTTGCGAAACTGCATCTTTGCGCCTGCCTTCTTGTCGAACATTCTCAAACCTCTTCCCGTCCACCTGATGAATTTCCACGACCTCATCCTCGCCCGCCTCGCCGCGCCCGACTACCAACCCGTCAACGAAGCCCGGCTCGCCCGCGAAATCGGCACGGACCGCAAGCAACGCGGCCAACTCCGCCACGCCCTTCGCGCCCTCCTCTCGCGCGGCGACGCCCGCCTCGTCTCCGGCGACCGCATCGCTCCGCCCGCCGCCAGCCGCAACGGACGCAATGACACCGGCATCGGCAGCCGCAGTCCCGATGTGCTCGTCGGCCGCATCCAGTTTCGGGCCGGAGGCTCCGCCGTCTTTTTCCCCAAACCCCCTTCCGACGCCGACGGCAAAACCCCCGCCGACGCCACGACCGAGCCGGTCCAGATCGCCTGGGACGACACCGGCACGGCGCTTCCCGGCGATACCGTCGAAGTCCGCCTCAACCGTCCCCGCCCGGCCCGGGCCGCCCGCCCGCGTCGGCAGCGCGGACAACAATCCGCCAAAGACACCGCCCGCGAAAACGAACTGCGTGGCCGCGTTGTCAACATCGTCGAACGCGGCAGCGCCACCATGATCGGCACGCTCCGCCGCATCCGCTCCAGTTACTACGTGCAGCCCGACGATCCCCGCTTCCAGCACGAGGTCGCCGTTCCCGACCCTACAAAAACCCCTGCCTTCGCCGCAGCGGCCGCCGGCAAAAAAAACGCCAAACCCAAAACCGCCGCCGCGCCCGCCAAAGGCGCCCGCCCCATCTTCAAACCCGTTCCGCGCGGCGCGACACCCGTGCCCGCGTCCGCCGCCCTCCCCCCTCCCCCCCCCCCCCCCGCCCCACTTCCCGCCGTCCCCGAAGTCGGCGACAAGGTCGTCGTCCGGCTCCGCGAGTGGGCCAACCGCCACGCCATCCTCGAAGGCGAGATCATCGAACGGCTCGGCAAGACCTTTGAACCCGGCGCGGAATTCACCGCCATTCTCCGCAAGTACAACCTCGATCCTGCCTTCCCCGACGCCGTCCAGCGCGAAGTCGCCGGCCTGCCCGACAAGGTCAGCCCTGCCGACATCACCGGCCGCCTCGATTATCGCGACACCCCGACCCTCACCATCGACCCCGACGACGCCAAGGACTTCGACGACGCGCTCTCCATCGAACACCTCGACGGCGGCCGTATCCGTGTCGGCATTCACATCGCCGACGTCTCGCACTACGTCAAACCCGGCGCCGCGCTCGACAACGAAGCCCGCAAACGAGGCAACTCCACCTACCTCGTCGGCGCCGTCATCCCCATGCTGCCGGAAAAACTCTCCAACGGCCTCTGCTCGCTCGTCGAAGCGCAGGATCGCCTCGTCAAGACGGTGCTCCTCACCTTCGACGCCAAACGCCGCCTCGTGGACACCGCTTTTGCCAGCGCCGTGATCCGCAGCCGCAAACGCCTGACTTACCGTCAGGCCTACGCGCTCCTCTTCGGATCGGAAAAAAACCTCGCTGCCATCCGCGCCCTGCCCCTCCCCCCCAAACACCAGACCGGCTCCACCGGCCGCGCCCTCTCCTCGCTCAAGGACGCCGAATTGCGTGACCTGCAAAAATGGATACGCGAACTCTGGGCCATCGCCTCGACGCTCCGCCGCCAGCGCATGCGCAACGGCTCGCTCGACCTCGACATGCCCGAGACCAAAGTCTTCGTGGACGAACAAGGCTACGCCGACCGCCTCGAAAAAATCGAAAACGACGAAAGCCACCAACTCATCGAAGAGTTCATGCTTGCCGCCAACGAGGCCGTGGCCCGCCTCACGCGCGGCAAGCGCCTGCCCTCGCTCTACCGCGTGCACGACGAACCCGACGCGGAAAAACTCGGTGAATTTCGCGACACCCTTGCCACCGCCGGCATCAAGGCGGGCGACCTCACCAAACGCTCCGAACTGTCCAAAGTCATCACCACGCTCGACCAACATCCGCAAGGCCACCTCCTGCGCACGCAACTCCTGCGCAGCCTGAAAAAAGCGTGTTATCGCGCCACGCCCGACGGCCATTTCGGCCTCGCGAAAAAGGACTACACGCACTTCACGTCGCCTATCCGCCGCTACTCCGACCTCGTCGTTCACCGCGTGCTGGAAACCTTCCTCGCCCCGCCCCCCCCCCCCCCCCTGCCGTTCGTCCCGCCGCCAACCCCGCCGCCGCGAACACCAGAAAAGAATCCCGATTCCACTACACGGCCTCGCAGATGGCCGGGATCGGCGAACACCTCAGCCTTACCGAAACCAACTCGCAGGAAGCCGAGCGAGAGAGCGTAAAAGTAAAACTCCTCGAATTTTTCGAGCGCGAGCTGAACAAGCGCACGCCCACGCGCTTTGCGGCGATCATCACGGAAGTGCGTCCGCACGGCCTCTTCATCGAACTGGCCGAATCGATGACCTTCGGTTTCATCCCGGCGTCGGAATTGTCCGCCGCCGACAACGACGATTATTACCAGCCTACGCCCGACGGCAGTGCCCTGACCGGCAAACGGAGCAAACGCCGCTTCGCCCTCGGCGACAAGATCGACGTCCACGTCGCCAAGGTTGACCGCTTCAAGCGTCTCATCGATTTCAAGCCAGCCGACCTGTCTTATCCATCGAATGACAGGAAGAACTGATGATGCGGAGCGCGGCAATTTTGACATATCGGGCAAAACGACAGTCCATCAACCGTCTGCCATGCGACTACAAAAGTCATCACCAGTTCGCCAAAGCGGAGCATTCTCACAGGTAAAGCGCCGGTGTGAAGGAACGTGTCGGGGGATGGTTGTTTTCCCCTGTACTATTTTTGCCATATACTATTTTCCGGGCTGACAGCTCACCTTCTCTGATACAAGAAAACGGTGCATCCTCATGCATAATCAATATCGACGCGAATCTATCAATCGTCGTGCACGGAACCTGACAGTTTTGCGTCCCTTTTTCATGCTTGAAGCGTTCAAGGAAACGCGTCTCGCCAAAACCGGAATCGCCGCCGCCCAATACGACCTCCACCGCATCGCAATGGTTATCCTGGACAAAGTGATACTGGAGATGGGCGGGCCGGTCAAAGGTGCCACATATCCCCAGTTGCTTGATGCCACCGTCCCGGCATTCCGTGCGGCCAATAACGCCTGCACAGATCGGGAAGCCGACATCCTCACCACGCTTGTCCTCGAACACCTCTGCAACGAACAACAACGTACCAATTTCGTTATCCCCTGGCAGTTCGAAAAAGAAGACGGCGCCATCGAATGGCGCGAACACCACTTCAAAATCATCGACCCGCACGAAAGCCCGGAAAACGAAACCATTTATGACGCCAGCAACCAAGCCATCAACTTCTTCCTTTCCAGCCTCGAAATCGAACTCGAAGCCAGTCAGGCCGCCCGCGACGCCGCCTATCAACACTACATGAAACGAGGACGCTTCGAGGACGCCGCGCTCGTTGCCGAGGAAGCCCGCAAACTCACCATCCAGTACCACACAAAAATCCGCCGATCCCTTGCCGCCATCGAACGCAACATCTTTGAAATCGATTACGTACGCGACACCATGCCCGTCATCGAAGACGCGCGGCGCCACATGACCGAACGCCTCGACATCGAAAACACGCACATCAACGACATCGACCAACGCCTCGATAACATTACCGATGCCACCATGCCGCATCTCATCCACATGCGCGACATCTTTCAAAGCTCCCACCAACACAACATCTCCCTGCTCCGGGAAATCATGGGAGCACACGCAAAATTCCGCTTCGAACAAACCCGTCAAAAATTCCAGCCACGCTCCCCCCTTGCCGTTTTCGATCCCCAAACAGACGCCCTCAAACCCGCCCTCAAACACCCCGTCGGCCCCCTTAACGACTGGATCACCGCCAACCTCCAGTTCTTCCTCCCCCTCCAGATTCCCAAACCGCCCGACCACGCCGACCTCGTCAACAAACACCTCCTCACCCCGCCTCCCTCGCCCCCCATTCCCGACGACACCCGCGCGGAACACATCCAGGAACAACCCTCCCGCGAACGCTTCACCACGCACGACATCGCCACCGCCCGTGCCCTGCTCGACAACATCACCGCCCCCACAACCCTTGGCCACCTCCTCGCCAAAGGCCGTTCCCAAGGCGCCACGGACAATGCCCTCTACCACCTCTCTCTCAAAATCCTTCAATGGTTTGCCGAAGACACCCCCATCCACGTATCCAACATCCCGGACAAAACCACCATTGATACCCCTGCCTTCCATGGTGATGACCTCGCAATCTCCCCGACAGACCGGGGAGAAAAAATGAAAACAAATTGAAAACCTGAAACGGAGACACGCGCACATGCACTGCACATCCGAAGAAATCCACTACGCCGCGCAACTGCTCGCCTACGCCCTCTCGCCCAAAAACCGGCCATCCGCCAACCCCGAATACGCCGCGCTCATCACCAAATACCGCACCGACACCGGCGTTCGCGAGGCCGCCACCCAAATCGCATCCGCCCTCAAAATCGAACTCATTGACGAAGCCGCCGACGCCCACGGAATCATCACCCTCGTCCACCCCGGCAGCCCCTTCACTCCCACCCTCAAAAACTTTCGCGCCACCCGCACACCCGACGAACGCATTGCCTACGGACTCCTCTTCTTTGTCATCGCCGCCTACGTTTACCCCAACAAACAAACCCTCGCCGACGACGCCACCTCGCTCGGCGCCCGCGTCCGCATCCCCGAACTCACCGAATACGCAAAAAACACCTGTGAGAACCTCCGCGCCACCCTCCCCTCTGAAGACCCCGCCAACGCCCACCTGCGCCCCGGCTTCGACCACCTCCTCGCCTATCGTGACAACGCCTCCAACGCCCGCGAACAAAAAAACCTTCACGCCATGCTCAAGGCGCTCGTCCAGTACTTCCATGACGAAGGCACCTTCCGGCGCGAAGCCGACCCCCTGAACCCCGGCGACTACGTCTACTACGCCCGCCCCCACTACCGAATCCAGGTCCGCACCATGGTCCGCGAAGCCAACACATTCCTCAAAAACGCATTCACCCAAGCCCAGGAACTGAAGCAAAACACCACTCGCTAAACTCTCCCCCCCCCGCAAACAACATGGCTCGCCTCAACCGCATACACATCACCGGACTCGGTCTCGACGCCGCCCGCTTCAACCCCGTCACACTCGACTTCCGCGACGCCGGCGCCACCCCCGCCCACACCATCATCTGGCTCCGCAACGGAGGCGGCAAAACCACCCTCCTCTCCTTCCTCTACAGCACCCTCCTCCCGCACGCCAACGACTGGCTCGGACGCCACAACGGACGCATCACCGACATCTACGAGTACCTCCGCGAACGCCAGACAGGCTACATCCTTCTCGAATTCCAGTTCCCCTCCCTCGGCATCCATCGTGTCATTGCGCAATCAATACGAAAAAACCCCGCCTCCACCCGCGCCAGAGAGCGCACCTTCTTCACCTTTCGCACCGACGGCCCCCTCGCATGGGACGACATTCCCCTCACCGGCCTTGCCTCTCCCCCCTCCCCCTCGCCCGAACAGCTCTTCCAACACCTCCAGACCCTCTCCGAAAAACACCCACCCGACACCATCGCCTTCTACAAAACCACCAATCAAGGCGACTGGCGCCAACACCTCGAATCCATTGGCCTCGACCCCGAAATCTACCGCACCCACCTCCTCATGAATGCCGACGAAGGCGGCCTCCTCAAATTCTTCGACTTCAAAACCCCCGAATCATTCGTCGAAAAACTCCTCGACATGACCTACGAAACCCCTCCCCCCCCCGACGCCCCGCAAAACGACACCCCGACCACCGACAACATCAGCCAAACCATCGACGCCTTCCGCCAACGCTCCCACGCCCGCCCCGACCTCACCGCCTCCGCCACCTTCTGCAAAAACACCATCACCGTCCTCACCTCACTCAAGACAGAACTCGACATCGTCACCCACCACCAACGCCAACGCATCCACTACCGCCAACGCGCCACCCACCTCCTGCGCACCGTCGGGCGACACATCGCATCCCTCCAAACCGGCATCACCGCCCTCGAAACGGAAATAAAACTGGGTGAAGACATTCACAAAGACGCCACCAGGCAGAAACAGCAAAATCGCGTCTGGAAAAAAAACTACGAACACCACCGGAGAATCCTCGCTCTCGCCGAAGCCGAACAACACCTCCACGACGCCACCGGACAACTCGCCCGAACCCGCGCCTGGCACGCCGCCCTCATCACTGCACGCCGCCACAAACAAATCAAAAACTGCGAAACCCTGATTACCAACTACCGCGCGCAAAAACAAAACATCGAAAAAGAACACGCCCCCAAACGCCAGCAACTCGAACGGCTCGGACACACCCTCCGCATCCTCCTCGGAAACGCCATCACCCTCTGCGACCAACAAATCGCCACCCACGACCAAGAAAAAAGCACACTCACCCAAGAAACCCGACACCTCCAGAAACAACAAAACCAACACATCGCCGACGAAGCCACCGCCCGCACCAAACTCGACACTGCCCAAAAATTCCTCGAAGAAGCCGACGCCGCCCGCGAAACCCTCCGCGCCGAAAACATCCTCTCCACCGCCGAAACCGCCGCCGCTGCCATTGACCGCCTCGAAAAAATCGCCGCCGGACACGAAAACCGCTCCCGTCAATACGCCGAACACATCACCCGAAACGAAACCCTCATCGAACAACATCGTGACGGTATCGATACAAAAGAAAAAGAACACCGCGACACACTCACCCGACGCGCCGACCTCCATTCCCGACTCGCGCAAATCGACGACCACGCCATCCGGCTTCGCCAAAACCCCGAAATCATACGCGAACTCGGCGACCCGCAACACGACCCCACTGCCTCCGACCCCGAAAAAAACCTCCAGACCCTCCAAAACCCCTCCCTTGCCACCGCACTCAAAACCCGCTCCCAGGACTGCCACCACGACCTTCTCGCCAAAAACCTCGAAGGCGCCTCCGACCGTCGCATCATCGGCCACTGCGAAAAACACCCCGACGACCTCTTCCCCCCCCCCTCCGGCATCGAAAACACCCTCAAAAAACTCCGCGACGCAGGCATCACCTCCGCCATCTCCGCCTACCACTGGCTCGGGCAAAACTGTGAAATCAGCGACGCCCTTCACCGCCTCGCCGCCCACCCCTCCCTTTACTCCGGCATCATCATCCAAAACCCCGAACACCTCAAACTCGCCCGCGCCCACCTCGCCGCCTCCGAAACCACCGACCTCCCCATCCTCCGTGCCATGCCCCAGGCCGTGGCGGGGGGGGGGGGGGGGCGGGGGGCGGGGGGGGGGGGGGGGGGGGGGCTGC
>JAISAX010000857.1 GCA_031266495.1 Opitutaceae bacterium | reverse complement strand
CCGTCCCCATCCGTGTCCGTGCCATCGTCCTGCATCTGCCAGTAATGCGACAGTCCGGAACGGAAGTGGCTGGGCTGGTCGGAATCAAAAACAGCCGGGTTGGTCCCCCAATACACTTCCTGCAAATCGCTCAATCCATCGTCATCGCTGTCGGCTTTGCGAGGGTTGGAACCGAACTGGTATTCGAGGAGGTTGATCAGGCCATCGCCGTCCGCGTCGAGCAGGGCGTCAGCCGGGTTGTTGGGGTCAAGGTTGTGTTCGTTTTCCCAGCCGTCTGGCATGCCGTCGCCATCCGTATCCATGTCGTCAGGCTTGTAACCGCCCGCCCATTCCTCCCAGTTGGTGACGCCGTCTCCATCGCCGTCCTTGTCGCCATCGTCCACCAGCGGGTCCATGATATGCGAATAGCGATCCTCGTAATCGTCTGGCACCCAGTCGCCATCGGTATCCTGCCTGCCAATACGCATGCTGCGCTGGAAATCAATCGAGATCAGCTCCTGTTTGGCCACAAGCGGATCGGTGCCGACGGAGATTTCATAGACATCGGGAATGCCGTCGCCATCCGTATCAGGGTTGTGCGGGTCGGTGCCGTAGAGATTGATTTCGTCCTCGTCGCTGAGACCATCGCGGTCGGAGTCGAAGTCACTGGCAAACATATCGGTGCCCGCCAGGATTTCCTCGCCATTGGTCAGGCCGTCGCCGTCAAAATCGCCTGACGCATCGTTGGGATTGTTAGGATCGAAGAACCAGTGTGTAGCTTCTAAAAGATCGGAGAGTCCATCGCCGTCGGTATCGGGATTGTTGGGGTCTGTTTTGCTGTAAACGATTTCAGCTGTGTCCAGAATTCCATCGCCGTCGGTATCTTTTTCATAGTCGGGAGTGAGAATCTCAATATTGTACCAGATACGAGAGTCATTCGCAGGCACAATGCCTTCATCAGTAGGATATCCAACATCACCAAAATAAATATAAGAATACCCGGAACCATGATAATACTCTCCTTTGACTGTAAAATTCCATCGATAATAATGACTTTTCCTGCTGTATTTCAACCATCCAAGAACATGAGAGGTCGGTTCCCACAAATGACGGGCACCTGCGGCATATGCGTGCCAAAAGCCTCCTTCAGGTACCCATGTTTTGCCTGGTCCTGGAACGACAGCAGAAGGAGTACCATAAAAAAGGGAATCCTCATTAGTACTACCTGTATCAACGGGAGAATCTGACGTTACATAACCGAAAGGGCCACGAAAGATAATACCTGGTTGGGGCCAATGTGCAGAGTTATTGACGCCCTGAGCATTGGCAGGAGCTTCTGTTTTAAAGAGTTGCGATTGCCGGAGCACGGATTTAACGCCAACAAAAAGAACAGCGCGTACGGTGATCTCGCCCTGTGAGCCCAGCGGAAAATAGTTACCCGGAAAGTAAGCCGGGCTTTCAAGCGTTGGTTCGGCTCCATCCAAAGTATAGTGTATAATGTCGAGGTTATTTGGATTATCGATTGAAATATAGCGAGAGATCTCCTTTATATAAAGGGGCATCAACGTCGTCTTGATCGTCGGATTAAATCCACGATTGGCCTCCACTACATTGGGGAGACCATCTTCGTCAGGATCATCCCAAGAACCTTGGTCCAGGTTTCCAAAGTAATGGATTTCCCAAGCGTCGTCGAGGCCATCGTTGTCACTGTCTCCGCCAGCAAGGGCAGAGTTGGGTTCCCAGCCTTCTGAATCCCGGTTGCCGCGAGGATCGATGCCTTTTTGCAAAATAGTCATCCTGATCATTTTTTCTCCCAAATTACTGGTATGTGATACAGGTCGGGGATCGTTTCCTTGAACGAAATAACTGGGTGCAACGACAGATTGTGCGGTCTGATCAAGTATCTTATATGTGATTTCAGGTTTAGGAACGGGAAGCATAACAACCCCACCGTTAGGTCGGACATCTGGCGCCGTAAATGAGATACTGTCATATATTGAAGTTGATCCATCTTTGAATACTCCACGGACAATTGCCTTTATAGTGAATGGATTATCGCACTGGATGTCTATAATATCGATCGTTCCGTCCCTGGATTGATAATTGACTAGTATATCAATCGTGTTTCCCTCTTCTACGAATATGTTAGCTGGAACATTTGCTGAAATCACTCCCGCCTGATAATTTTCGATGTTGGAGTGTGGAGGCTCGCATCGTTCCCCGATTGGCGGATTGTTATTGGAATCACCATACAGGCCGGATGCGACCAGGAAGAAAACGAACGATAACAGGAAGGGATGTCTCATTGTAAGCTGGAAGAGAGAGAGAGAGAGAGAGGGGGGGGGGGAGCGCAGGGAGAAGGCGTTAATGGTTTCGGGTTGACAGATAAGCGGTTGCAGCGCGGCGTGCGGGTTCGGGCAGGGTTTTGTTGGTTGTCCAGTTTCGGGCGAGGGCGGCGAGTTTTTCGTCGCGGACCTGCATCTGGTTGCACAGGGCCAGAGCACCGATGCGGGAATGCAGTCCCGTTGCCTCATCGGTTGCGATACGGATGGCTTCGGCGGGCAAGTCCACGTCCGGAACAGGAACCATGCGGGTTGCCCGGGTGGACATGTCATGCAGGCCGAGCAAGGCCGTGCCGGCATACGAGAGTTCGGTGGACATAAGCGTTTCCCGCAGCGCATCGACCGCCATCTGCTGTTCCTTTTCCGGAAGCCGGGGCGCCCACGACGAGAGGTGCTGCAAGGCGTAATCGCGCAAGGCGGTATCCTGCGCCGGATCCGCCGCTTGCCCGATCAACACAGGGACAAGCTCCAGTGTTTCGAGGGTTCGCGTGCGCAGCACGTTGAGCATATCGTTGCGGACAGCCCTTTCGAATACGGCATCCTCTTCCTTTTGAGGAACAGGGGAACGCAGATAGTCAAAACACGCGTCCAGCAACTCCGGAGTCAGGGGAACAGCGGCCAGTTCGTTGACCGCCGCATGGCGTTCCGGATACGGCCATTCGTTGTCCGTCACCACCGGGAGGATCGAATGGGAAGCAGCGAACGTTTGCCATGCGGCAAGCCTTTGCGGTTTCTCCGGCTTGGCATCGACGGAAACATCTTTTCCAGGATGACCTGAATGCGAATGCACCGGACGGGCAGGCTCGTCTTTCACGGTCGGGCGTACCCCGGACTGCCGCCACCACCATGCGCCAACGAACGCCAACGCCACCAGCGCCACCAACCCGATGGCGATTCCGGCCTGAAAACGGCGGCTGGTTGTGCGTGTTGATTTCATGCCGCGTTTACCGGGTGCCGATGACGTTGCCGCGCCAGGTGAGATGAGTGCGGTGACAACTGGACGTGGTGGTGCCGGGCGGCATCAGGAAACGGACGCGGGCCATGCCAAGCTCGTCAAAATCCTCCGGCGCGAGCGTTCGCGCACGTGTGCCATCGTCCAGAACGACACCCGCCACGATTACCTCAACCTTCACCGAATGCTCCGGGCGCACGGGACTGAGAATCACCAGCGTCTCCACTTCACGGGTACCATCAGGGAGAGTCTGGATGAGATTGGTGTAGGTGTCGATGGTGGCATGGACGGCAGTGCCGGGCGCCTCGGCGACGGCGAGAACCGGACCACCTTCACCGCCACGGGCAACGACGTGGTGCATGACGTTGTCATCCGTCTGCCATGCGATTTGCGTCGTGTTGCCGGGCATGGGAAGAAGGCCGAGACGCGGGTCGGCATCCAGCACCACACCGGAAGCGAGCGCAGGCCTGGTCATGATCCGCTCGCGCAGGATGAGGCTGGGCATGAAGGGCAACCCGGCGGAATATACCCGCACCGTCGTTGTCGCCTGTTGCGTGCCCTCCTGCCCCTGCCCTCCGGTCAATGTGCCGGCAAGCTGAAAAACCCCCTCCGTTGGAAATGCCAGTTCGGCAACATTGCCGACAGGATCAAGCGCCACCGGAACTCCCTCCCGGGCAAGGCTGGCGACCTGCCCCTCCCCCCCCCCCGGACGCGCCAACGGCGACAAGCAAACTCGCACCGGCGCGCAAGTGCAACATGCCGCCCTCCATGACATTGTGCGGAGTCCAGCGAACTGCAAAATCCCGGGCAACCGCGCCATTCTCTCCGGACCAGGAGACGGCAACATCGTCACCCCGGACCAGCGGCACCTCGGCAAACCAGCGATAACCCGCGCCCGGCGATACACTCACCGCCTCTGTTCCGGCCCCGGCTCCGTGTATCCAGTTTCACAAGACCGGGCCAGCGGGCGCGGCCTTCCAGAGGCAGTGGCGAAACCGGGGAGGTGACAACGCCGTTCTCATCCGCGGCCACATCCACGCTGTTGAACGTATGCAGGCGGCGGTCAATCCAGTCGGCCACGCCATTGCCATCCTCGTCGATCCCTTGTATCGCGTGCAACGATACGGAATTGATCCGCAAGCGAGGCTCGGTGCGCGACCCGTCCCAAAACGCATGGAGGGTGTGGATTCCTTTTTTCAACCAGGGCGTGAACCACAGGCCGGATGCCGCCACGCCTCCGGTCGGCGGAGTGATGGTCCGCGTGCCAAGATACTGGCCGTCCACAAAAAATTTAATACGGAAGGCCGAAGGCGTCTCCTTGCCCGCAAGCGCCTCCTGCAAGGAAAGCTCCAATAAAAACATCCCGTCCGCCGCCGTGGACACCGCCCATGTCAATCCGCCACGCCGCTCCTGCGCAATGGCGGCACGACTGAAACCGGTATCCATGAACCAGGGACCGCTCTTCGAATAGTTTTCCACCCCGGCGATTTTTGCGACGAGATTGACGGAGGCCCCGGCTCCGGTCAGTTCGCTCAACGCCGGAGTGCGCGTTGTTGTGGCTGACAATGAATCGGGGGCAGCCAGACCATCCCATTCGTTCATCCATTTGACGGAATCAAAGGTGGCCAGCGATGAATCATCCGGCATGCCACCGGATTCGGTATCCTGATTCAAAATACCGGTGGTGAATCCGAGCACGCCGGGAGCGGCGGCCGATGTTCCCCATGCCACGTAGCCGACAAACGCCTCGTCTTCGGCAAAAATTACCGGGCAATCGGCGACCTTGCGCATTTCGCCCGCCCTGGTCTGCGCATAAAGGGACACGATCGTCCCCACGCGCCGCACCGCAAAATTGACATAATCGAGCGGTGTCCCGCTCGCAATGCCCGCGCTGATAACTCCCCCTCCCCTTGCTACCCGATAGCGCACAAACCAGCCGGAAGAACGGTTGCGCGTCAGCGCCACATACGGCGCATCCTTGTCCAGCGAGGCGCGGACCATGATGCCGCCTTCCAGATCGGTCCGGGTCGTATCCGCAAAATGCACCGCCCCGT
>JAISAX010000840.1 GCA_031266495.1 Opitutaceae bacterium | reverse complement strand
CCTTCCGGCTCAACAATGATCGCTGGCTCCCTTCTTCCGGCTTCGCTCTGGCGATCCTTGGTATCCAGTCCACCGTTGCCATCGCCGTTCTGCTCCACGGTTGCCGCTCCCGCCGGTTCATGTAAGATTCGGATTGCGTGCTCGTAATGCGGCGGAACGTGATACGCGAGTATTCATGGAGCCGGAATGACGCGGCGGCACGCTTCTTCGATCCGTTCGTCCGGCAACCAGTAATACACCGGACCGCGCTGCAACAGTATCCCTCCAGGCATTACAACCGGAGACAAACGATCCGCTTTTTTCAATACCTCATAATCGCGCGTAAAATCCGGTGCTCCCGCGAAATGATGCGCCACATCACGGTCATCCAGCGCCAGAGGGATCACGACATCCGGCGTGGACCGGTCGCCCCTGTTCCCGGAAAGCACCAGCGTGTTCCGGCGACTCGACACTCCCCACGATTGCTGTTCCGACTGCGATTTCGCGGGACGCCATCGTCGCCCGTCGAAACTATCTGTCCGCCATAATCGCTGCGCCTCGTCCTCGCTTGCCGCTCGCCACGCTCCATCCCGCGTGTCGTAAACAAATTTCCGCTGCCCGGACGTCGTCCACTCGTGTTCCGACAATCTCAGTATCACAAAATACCCATGCGCCACATTATCCGCCGGCGACAACGCCGGTTCGCGCCTGCTGCTTGCGATCAGGGAAAACTTCCCTGTCGCCACATCATATTCCGAGACTCCGAAAACCGGCTCACCCCGCAGCAACGCGCGGACATCATCATCCGTTCGCTTCGCAGCTTCCGGATTGTTAAGCCACGAAAAGAAAATCTTCTCCCCGAATATCCTGATCCCGAGCACATCGGAAACGGTTTGCGGCAAACGCAGTTCCCGCCATTCGCCCCCTCCCCCCCCCTTCTCCTCCTTGCCCGTCGCCAGCCCGTTCCTCCTGTCGAACAAGACGAGCCGATCTATCAACCTCGATATGTCTCCCACCCTGGCTATTTCCGTGCCGGGGCAAACGAAAAACTGCTCGCTCATGTCCGCCGTAACCCCTGGCAAAACACCCGTCAAAGACGAGAACGTTTTGGGCCACACACGCCACAAGCGCAACGCTCCAGCCGCCGGTGCATCCGGCATCCGGATACGCCCCACGATCCGGCCCTCGCGATCCAGGCGGGTCAACACCCGATTAAGCCCGTTCAGGATCCAGTCATCCGAAGGCGGCGGCAACGCACGAGGCGTGTCGTGCCTGTAGAAATCGTTGCTCGAATATCTGTCGTGAATCCATTTTTCCGGTGGCGACTCCAGGAACCACCGTGCCGTGAGCGACACCGGCGGCAACTCCGCCGCCCGCTCCCTGCCACGCATTTTGACGGCATTATTTTCCAGCCCGATCCGCTGCGAGTCCATATACGCAGTCACTCCCTCCAGCGCCTTTGTCGCCGCAGGCATCCTGCGCAACAAATCCTTTTGGGACGCGCAAAGCTCGCCGAACTCCTTTCCCATGCGCTCAAACTCGCCGGAAGAAAAACCTGACTGGGAATTCGGCAGGGCAAAGAAACCGGATAACTCCCCGCGCTCCCGGATCAAGGCAAGCCTGCGCAACATCTTTCCGTGAAAAAACACGCGCCGCTCTGCCAGCATGTGCGGCTCAAGGTTCGTCAGATCGAACGATATCCAGCTACCTATCCTGTATTTGTTTCCCGCGCTCAATTCCGCCCCGTTCGTCCAGAATATTCTTTCGATCGCGTCCCTATACCATGCGGTAAACGTCCGCCATCTTCTCTCGTAAGACGTGCTGTACGAATCGAAACACTCCGTGCTCACCGACCCCGGCCATGCATGATCGTTCTCCACGAGACTCGCAAACAGACGCAGACTTTCGCGTTGAAAGCCCAGCACCAGGCCCGGCCCGTCATAACGCGGTGCCAGCAAAGCCAGTCCGAAAAGCCGCTCGCCATCGGCCTCCGACGCGGCAAGCAAACGAGCCAGCCTCAACCACCGCCCCTCCGCCCGTCCCACCCACCCGACCTGATACAGCCGCTGAGGCTTTGATCTTGCAGGCCATGAGGTTCGCGCCACCCGGAACACTCCCCCCCACACCGCGTGCGCCGAACCAGGCGCGGGCCACTCGCGCGATTCCCTCAACCAACGCAAAACCTCCGACTGGAAAACACTCTCGTCGTCCGTCCAGAACGGCAATAATTTGCAGCGAAAAACCACCAGCGACTGCAGCAGCAACCAATCCCCCCGCTCCCGCGCGATACCGATCATCCGCTCGCTCAGGGCCATCAACCGCGCCTGCAACGCGTCCAGTTCCATCCCATATTCACTTTTCCATGACAAGGCCGACGCATGTTGCAACGGAACCGTTGCCATTTTCCACACCCCGTCAAGGAGCCAGGACGAAACCTCCTGCCCCCCGAATTGCGTCACCTCTCCCGAGTCGATCCGCTCCAGCGACCCCTCGAACAAATCGAGCATAACATTCGCCTGCTCAAAAAACTCCTCCAGCGACAACGCGCGCATATCCGGATCCTTCGTGCTGACCGCCGCGCGAGCCGCCACGCGCCCCTGCGAATCGATCAGCTTCCCCCATAGCCCGGTATCCGTATTTCCGGACAAATACTTGTCCGAAAACTCCATGCGGCGAACGGCGGCCTCGACACGCAGGCGCGTCACGCGATCATCGCGCAAACCGAGCGCCCACGCCGCCTCCGCCGTCACCTGCGCCTGTTCCCACATGCGCTGCCGGAAAAACATTTCCGCGCGCGCAAAAAACGCCTTCGCCTCCTCCTTCGCCTCCCACCTTCGCGTGGCCTCCACGCCGGAAATCTCTCCCGAAATAATCCGGGTCAATTGCGTGGCAGCCTCGTCAACCACCTGCGTCTCCGTTCGCCCGTTCCCGGAAATCACCAACGCCTTCTTCGCGTCACCACCATCGCCATTCCCGCCGCTGCTCACCACGCCACCCGCAGTCAAGACCAGGTGCAACGACGGAGCCTCGCCCGCATTAAGCGACGGTGACACCGCGCCATCCAGCAACCAGTTGCCGCCAAGGAATCCTTCCCCCTCCCCTGCCGACTCTGCCAGCAAACGGGACATCTCCTCGCGTTCCAGCAGGAAGACGCCCGGCGCCCGAGCCAGCCGCAACGCCAACCCGAGCGCAAACATCCGCTCCTGCGCACGTGTCTCCGGCGTGTTGCCCGCCGCCGTAAACGGAGCCACCGACACCAGCCGCGCCTCCTTGGGCAGCGTGAAAATCCTTCCCTCCGCCTCCACGCAATGCCGCGCCATTTCCACCGCCCATTTGTCCGCGTCTCCCGTATCCAGAATCTGCTGACATTGCGCCGCCACCAGCCCGTTCAGCACTCCCGACACCCGGATCTCGCCCACCGTGTTTTTCTCGCCCGGCCACTGCCGCATGAACACCAGCGCATCCGCCCCGAGCAAGCGCCCCAGCCGCATGTTTTCAATCGCGGACGGCCCCCTGAAGGCCTCGCCCAACGCACGCTCCCCCGCCAGCCGGCGCAATTCCGAACGCTCCAGCACCGTGACGTTTCCGACCTCCGACAAGCGTGCGGACAACAATGCCTCCGCATTCCCAAGCCCCGGGTCCGTGTTGATGATCGCAATACGCGTGACGCGGGAAAATCCCACCGACATTCCCGTCGTCCCCGTCGTTCCCCCCTCCCCCCCCCCTCCTGCCGTCGCGGCGCCAACATCCGCAACGCCCGTGCCATTCGCGGCGGGCAGCAACGAAACCAGCGAGGCAAGCGCGCGCGCCTCGCTGCTCTCCCGCAACCTGCGCCCAGGCTCCACTCGCCAGCGGGACGCCCCGAAACGATCCATCCACTCAAACGGCTCCGGCTCCGGCGCACCCGCCCTGCGCAGCATGTCCCGCATTACGCCATCACCCATAAAGTCCGCCCACAAAATCGCCTCGTTCTTCTGCGCCCCCGGATCAGCCCCACGCTCCAGAAGAAGCGCCGCCATTTCGTGCTCGCCGAGAATCACGGCCAACGCCAGCGGCGTTCGCGTCCCTCTATTCCACGAAGGCGTTTCCACGACGCCGGTCTTATTTGGATCGGCCCCGGCGTCGAGCAACGCGCGCACCGCCTCCCTGTTCCCGCTCTGCACGGCGGCGTTGAGCGGCGTGACACCGGCGGTCCCGGACACCGTGTCGAACAAAACACCCTGCGCGAGGATGTATCCGATCATGTCAACATTCCCCCCTCCGGCGGCGGACACCAACATCGAGCCTCCCGCTCCTCCCGCGCCCCCGCTCTTCTCCGCGCCTCCGCCATCAACGACGGCGTCCTTGCCCTTGCCAATGCCCGTATTGCCCTTGCCGGACGAACGTGCCTTCCAGACCACGCCGGTTTTTTCCAACTCCCGGAAATTGTCCACACGCCCCCAGCGAGCCGCCATGACGAGCGCGCGCAACGCACGCGTATCCGCTCCACCGTGACTGACGCCGGCGCTGCGCCCTGCGATCAACCGCACGACATCCGGCTCTCCGAACGCGGCGGCCCAGCCAAGCGGCGGTTCCCCGCGAATGTCTTTTTCGACATCCGTGCCCGCCTCGACCAAAACCCGTGCCGCGCCCATTTGTCCTGCGTGCAAGGCGTGAAACAACGCCGTTTGTCCGAGCGCGTCGGTGCGGTTGATGTCGATTCCCGACTCCAGCAAACGCCTCACTCCCGCAACATCCCCCAACCTCACCGCATCGACAAGACGGACAAAATCCCCGACGGATGCTGTTGGTTTCATTCCGTTCGCGTCCATGTTTTTTGTTGGCTCCACCACGGGTGTCAGCGGTGAAGGCGACGCTGACAGAGCAGCGAACAGGCAACTTCCTGTCACAACTACAGCACGAAAAATCCGCAGGGCGACATCCCGCGCACGGGAAACGCCAGTATCGGGACGGGTATCAGGATGGTGAGTGATACGAGGCAAAAACATGATGATATCTGACATAGCCGAAGTAAAAAAGAAGGGGAAAAAACCGGCATGTTTCAGCATTGGAAATGGGGGGGGGGGGGGGGCGGTGTGTGTGTGGCCAAAATTGGGTTTGGCGAAGAGAGAATAAATAAAAGCCGGCGGCATTTGCAGGGGTTTCGCTTGCGAAACCCCTGCGGTTCCGGAAGCGGGCGGGACGCCCGCGCCACCGGTCGGTCGCCGGTCAGCGCGTCTGCGCGGCCAGCGCGGGGAGGATGCGGTCGAGGAGTTTGAGCGCGGCGTTTTCCAGCGCCTTCTTGCCCGCAATGTGCTCGGCGATGTCGATAGCCACGTCCATCTGGCGGTCGGCAAGGAGGAGTTTTCCCGACGCATTTTTTATGGTGATCTCCACCCGCGAACGGCACGAGACGAGGTTGCCGCGTCGCATGCCGAGTTCGCTGAAGGCCTCGCCGGTAATCGTCACGACATCGTCGCGGTTCGCGGCCTCGTCCGCCGACAACACCGCGAAACCAATCTGCCGGAGCACAAGCATCAGTTCCGTCTGCGCCGCCGGATCGATCACCGGACGACCGAGGTGTTGCTCGGCAATGGTTACATAAACGGGCGGGAGTTTTGCGGGATCGGCAGCGGGATCGGCAGCGGCGGAACCGAGGAGTTTTTTGTAGCGTTCGAGCCGGGCTTCCTGCGTTTCGACTTTCGCCACCAACGTGTCGGCGCGGGTCGTCGTGACTTTCACGATTTTTTCCGAAAGCGCGGTGACGGCGGTCTCGATGGCGTCGAAATTTTTCGCCGTGGCCATCTCGCCGTAAACGCGACCGGTCTCGGCGCTCATGATCTTGGCAACCGCATACACCTTGCCGCCGGATTCAAACAGGCGTCCGGTGACGAGCACCCTGGCTCCAACCAGCGCGCCGACTTTCGCAACGGATTCGGGCGTGACGGTGCCGGAAAGGCCGAGTTCCTGTTCTCCAAGAATTTTTTCGACTTCCTGGCGTTCGACGAGAAACACGTCGGGCGACAACGAAAGATGGGCGTTGAGGAGCGCGGCGACTTCCGCGCCTTTCTTGTCGAGGGAGCGGTCGGTGGTCTGGAAATCGAAGATGGCCATCGGCAACGGCAGTGACCGGGCCGGAGCAGCAGAGGCGACGACGGCGGGGGGGGGGGGGGGGGGGGGGGGGGGGCCGGGGGGGGAACCAAACGCCCCAACCCCGGCCCAAACCCCGGCGGG
>JAISAX010000834.1 GCA_031266495.1 Opitutaceae bacterium | reverse complement strand
CGGCTGCCGCCCCCGCGGCTGCCGCCACTGCAGCTGCCGCCACCCCTCCGAACGCCGCGCCCAACAACGCGTCCCGCCCCCCCCCCCCCCCCCCCGTGCTCAACCTTGTGTATGGGGGGGCGGAAACCCTTGATTTCAAGGGCGTGCGTGTCCGTCCGTGGTCGCTCGTGGACGACGATCAATAGCAATAGAAACAAGGATTGTCATGCGTCGCCGCCCGGTGTTTCCAGCCGGAAGCAGCTCATCGCGATCATCGCCACCCCTCCCGCGAGAGCCGGAATCAGGGCGTAAAGAATGCGCATGTTGCGAATGGGCGCAGCCATTTCGCTCACCTGCATTTCGGAACGGAATCCGCAGCCTACAAGCACGTAACCGGTGACCATGAGCGCGAGCGATGCCCCCACCTTCACCGCCACACCGTAGAGGGCGGACAGCGTTCCCGAACAGCCTTCCCCGGTGCGCGCCGTCCAGTCGTCGCTGACCTCGCCGAGGAACGAAGGCATCAGGCTCAAAAACCCGGTAAGCCCGATGCTGATGCCGGATGCGCAAATGATGCTGAGGTACGGGTTTGCGGGGGTTATCAGCCACCATTTCGAGAGGCTGGCGAGAGTCCCCGTGGCGAGCGCAAGCATGAGGGTGGGGCGCTTGCCGATGCGCTGGGCCATGCCGGAAAAAACCGGACAAATGCCGATCCCGAGTAGTGTCGTGACAGTGGCGCTGACTCCGGTCACCAGGCCGGTCTGTTTCAAGTCACCTCCGCAGGCGTGGTAGGCGATCAGGTAAAACCCGAGATGCCCGACCAGCGAGAAGCCGAACAGGATGCTCATCAGGGCGACGATGAGGCAGCGCACGGAGGACAGGCGCAACAGCCGCAGGAAGACGCCGGGTCCGGCGGATTTACGGGTGGCGGCGGCGGTGACGGCTGTGGTGGCAGCAGTAGCAGCAGCAGCGGTGGCGGCGGCGGCGGCGGGCGCGCACGTCACGCCAGGGGCGGGAACGCCGCAGGCGGGGCGCGCCCGCAACTTGCGAAGGGCCATCCAGACGGGGAGCAGCCCGCTCAGCCCCACGACGATGCCGAAGCCCAGGCCCACCCAGCGGATCCCCAAAACGGGAGAGCCGAACACGTCGCGTTGACACAGCCAGTAGAGCCAGTTCAGGCAGAGGCCGGAAATGTTTGCGAAGGCGACCCGGGTGGTCATCACACGCACCCGGTCCGGTCCCTCCCGTGTCTCGTCAATCGTCAACGCGGCGTAGGGCACCGCGAAAAAGGAATAGGCTGTGTAAAACAGGAACGAGAACGCGATCAGCCAGCAGCCCTTGCTCCATGCTCCCCAACCTTGCGGCACCCACCAGACCGCGGCAAAAAGCGCCATGCAGGCAAAGCAGGACACCACCAGGCAGGGAACCCGTTTCCCCCAGCGACTGGTGGTCCGGTCGCTCCGGATGCCGATCCACGGATCGAGAACCATTTCCCAAAAACGGGGTATCGCCATGGCCACGCCGATCATGACCGGGCTTACGTGCATGCCGATGTTGAAGATCGGATTGGACAGGCTGAGCAGGGCGTTCTGGAACGCGTTTTCCGCCGCGCCGCCGGCCGCCAGCGCGATACGTTCGCCGCGGGTGTTTTCCCTGGTTTCGGGAACAGGGGGGGGGGGAGGGGGAGGGTCTGCCGCAACGGAGCCTAGAGTTGAGTCGGGAGAGGGCATTTTCAGGTGTTTTTCAGGTAGTTGGAGGTACGGTACGGGGAATCCGGGGAGCCGGATTTCAAAAATCCGGCTTTACTGAAGGAATCCTTTCCTGTTTACCTTTTCAAATTCTTGTCATGGCAAGCACTATTTCCAGTCACACGGAGGAAAGCATTTCGCATCCTCGCATTTGCAAGGAAGTTGCCGCCCACTTTGCCTCCCCCGGGGCGCTGTGGCGGGGCAAACCGTTCTGGTCCTGGAACGGCAGGTTGCGGAAGGAGGAACTGTTGAGGCAGATCGGCATCCTGCGGGAAATGGGCATGGGGGGGGCTTTCATGCACTCGCGCACCGGGCTGCAAACGGAGTATCTCGGCAAGGAGTGGTTCGGGCTGATCAATGCCTGCGCCGACGAGTTCAGGGAACACAACATGGAGGGCTGGCTCTATGACGAGGACCGCTGGCCCAGCGGATCGGCGGGCGGCCTCGCCACCCGGCGAAGCGAGTTCCGCATGCAATACTTGCGCTTGACCGTGTTCACCGCGGAGGCGGCTCGCGCCGCGCTCGCCGGAAGTCCGGACGCGGATACCGTGGCGGTGTTCGCCGCGCGGGTGGACGGTCTCGTCCTGGGCGATTACCGTCCGCTGTCATGGAGAGAGGGAGAGGGGGGGGGGGGAGGGGCGGGAGGGGAGTTCGCGTTCGCGTCGCGAATCGCTCCGGGAGAATCGGTTCTCCTGTTCACCCGCGAACTGATGCCGGAACACAGTTTTTATAACGGAGCGACTTATCTGGATACGATGAATGCCGACGCCACCCGGCACTTCATCGGCATCACCCACGAGCGTTACCTGGCCGCCTGCGGAGGACGTATCGGGAAAACAATCACAGGGATCTTCACCGACGAGCCTCACCGCGGTTTTGTCATGTGCGCGTCGCTCGGGCAAACCGTCAATCCCGAGTGGGTGACGCCGTGGACCGGGCGCCTCGCCGCGGCGTTCGAGGAGCGGTGGGGCTACGATCTGGTCGGGCGCCTCCCCGAGCTTTTCCTCAAGCCGGCGGGGAACCCGGTCTCCCCCGTCAAGTGGCACTACATGGAGCTTGCCCAGACACTTTTTATCGAAAACTGGGCCAGGCCCCTGCACGCGTGGTGCCGCGAGCACGGCCTGCGCCTGACCGGGCACGTCCTGCATGAGGACACGCTGGGCGCGCAGGCCGCGCCTTGCGGTTCGGTGATGCGTTGCTACGAACACATGGATGTGCCGGGCGTGGATGTTCTCGGGCGCGGCAACCGCAATTACTGGATCGTCAAGCAACTCGCGTCCGTGGCCCGCCAGCAGGGCAAGGCCTGGATGCTGTCGGAGCTTTACGGTTGCACCGGCTGGCAACTGGACTTTTCCGGCCACAAGGAAATCGGCGACTGGCAGGCCTTCCTCGGCATCAATGTCCGATGCCACCACCTCTCGTGGTACACGATGGCCGGGGAAGCCAAACGCGACTACCCGGCGAGCATCTTTTTCCAGTCGTCATGGTATCCTGAATACAAGGTGGTGGAGGATTATTACGCCCGGCTGCATGTCCTGCTGCAACGGGGCGAGGCGGTGTGCGACCTGCTGGTCGTCCATCCCGTGGAGAGTTTGTGGGCGCAGGTGCATGCGGGGTGGGCGACGTGGCTGACCACAAGCGCCCCCGACCTGCTCCCGCTGGAGGAGATTTTCCAAAATACCTACCGGTGGCTCGCCGCCGCGGGAACGGATTTCGATTACGGGGATGAGGATCACCTGGCGCGATTCGGGACGGTGGAGGCGCACGGGGGCGGACGGAACGGCGGGGGTTCCGCCGCCCCGTCGCTGCGCGTCGGGCGCGCCCGATACCGGGCCGTGCTCGTCTCCGGCTGCGTCACGTTGCGGCGGAGCACGCTGGACCTGCTGGATGCCTTCGCGAAGGCCGGCGGCGCGGTTCTCTTTGCGGGAACACCGCCTGCCTGTGTCGATGCGCTGCCCTCGGAGGAGCCGGCCTTGCTGGCGGCCCGCTCGCATGCGATCGATTCCGGGCGCGATGTATTTGAAGAAAAAATACGGCAACTGGCTCCGTATCCGTTGCGGGTAAGGGAACCGGATGGAAACGCCGGCCTGCCGTCGCTCGTCACCCAACTCCGCCGCGACGGGGATGACTGGATCGTGGCGCTTCATCACCCGGCCCCGGACCAGCCGCGTGTGGGCTGCGTGCTCAGCCTTGATGTATCCGGAATCCGGGGGGACCGGATGCGCGTGGAGGAGTGGGACGCGCGCACGGGATGCCGCAGCCTCCTTCCCTCCCGGGCCGGGGATGGCGGGATTGTCTGGGAAACCTCCTTTCCTCCGCTCGGCGAAAGGCTGTTTGTCGTGACGCCCCGGACGGACGACCCGCCCGCGATGCGTATTGAAGAAAAAATTACCGCAAGATGGAGCGCGGAGGGACCGTTTTATTTCGAACTGGATGAGCCTAATGTGCTCGTTCTCGACCGGCCGGAGTGGCTGGCGGGCGACGCGGTTTCGTCCGGCAGCCCGGCATGGCGTCCCTCCGCGGAAATTCTGAAAATCGACGAGGCCCTGCGTGACGAACTCGGTTTGCCGCAGCGTTCCGGCTCGATGGTCCAGCCCTGGGCTCGTCCGGCGACAGACGCCACCACTTCCGCCACTCCCGCCACTCCCGCTTCGCCCCTGCGTTTGCGGCACAGGATTCACATCCGGAATGCGCCGCCGGAAGACGCCGTGCTGGCGCTCGAACAACCTTCGGCATGGCGGGTGTTTCTCAACGGACGGGAACTCGATCCCGGCACCGACACGGGATGGTTTGTCGATCCGTGCCTGCGCCGCATTCCGATCCCCGCCGGCTGGCTGAAGGCAGGGGAAAACATACTCGAACTCTCCGCGCACTTTCACGCCGGTCTCGATCTTGAGGCCTGTTATTTGCTGGGAACCTTCGGAGTCTGGACGATGACGACGCCGATGACGCCGCCGATGACGATGCCGGCGGGCGAAGGGCGCGCCGTGATCGACCGCCTGCCCGACACGCTTGCCATTGGCGATGTCACCGTGCAAGGACTACCGTTTTATTCCGGACGTATCCGGTATCGCCTGCCGTTGCCCGCCGCCGCAAACGAGGATGAGACCGGTCTCCGGCTGGAACTCCCGCGCTTTGGCGGGGCGGTCGCGGTGTTGCGCCCGGCGGGAGCCAATGGAGACGGCGAGGCGACGATTCTGGCTTTCCCGCCGCATCAGGCTGATCTCGGCGATGCGTTCATGCGCGCTGACAATCTCGTCTGCGAGATCGTTCTGACGCGCCGCAACCTTTTTGGCCCCTTGCATCAGGTGCCCAAAACGGCTCCCGAAATCGGTCCGGCCAGCTTTCGTACCAAAGGCGAAATGTGGTCGGACGATTATCAACTCTTCCCCTCCGGCCTGTTGGGAACACCGGTTTTCGTCACGCAAACCAAATAGCCGGAGAATCCGGAAAAACGTCCGGGGCGGGGGCGGGGCGCGGGGGGGGGGGGGGGGGGGGGGGGGGG
>JAISAX010000825.1 GCA_031266495.1 Opitutaceae bacterium | reverse complement strand
CGTGCCGGTGGTGGTGCCGTCGAAGGACCACCAGGCCACGGCGCTCTGGACGAGCACCGTCTGGGCGGCGAGAGCCTGCGCCGAGACGGCGAAGGCGAGACAAATCGCGGCGCGCGCTGCGCCGGTGAACAGGGGGGGGGGAGGGAGGATTGATTTCATGACGAAGAAGTAATCTACAAAAAGACGACTTTAGATAGCATGTCAATCAAAAATGCTATTTAACGGCTGTAGATTTAAAATCATCTGGAAACGTAATTTCTGCCTCTATGGAAGAAGAGGGAAAACCGGAATTGCTGGCATTAGGGGAGGCCATTCGCCGTGGAAGAAAATTGCTGAAAGTCAGCCAGGAGGACTTTGCCGAGCTATGTGACCTTCACCGCACGTACATCGGCCAGATCGAGCGCGGAGAGAAAAACATCTCGTTCATCAACATCCTGCGCGTCTCGAAAACCCTGAATCGAACCCCCTCGCAATTGTTTGCCGAGGCAGGGCTCTGAATTTTTCTGTGAAAAGCCGGGCGTCAAACCCTCGGATATTCTGAAAAAAAACCGGTCTCTGATCCTTCACCATGCCGCGTCCACCGATCAATGTTTCCGGTCCCTTGATTCGAAAACTCCGGAAAGCTCGGGATTGGTCGCAAAGTGATTTGGCGGCGAGGTGTCAGTTGGCGGGATGGGATGTCGGTCGCGACATCATTGCCCGCATCAAGGGCAAGATTCGTCTGGTTCGGGATTCCGAACTGGTTACGCTGGTCGAAGTTTTCGGGGTTACGCCAAACGAGCTTCTGCCCATCAAGCAGCGTCATGACCGATAAGCCCTTGGGTGTAATTGAAAGTGGTGAGAAGCCTGAGCCGACTCGTAGCAACTATCTTGAGAGGGAAATTGTAGGGAGAACTGCTCGCCATTGCCATCATCCGCTACCGCCACCTCCACCCGGAGGAGTTCGAGAATCGCTCACGATCCCGCCGTCCCTCTCATCGACATGATCCAGGTCGCTTCGTTATCGATAAATCCGAAAAACAGATACTCCGGTACCTGCTGGCGCAATGGCCCGCGCTGGCCCGCCACACCGAACACGGCCAGACCCGGCTGGACAACAACCTGGTCGAAAACGCCGTAAGACCGACCAAACTCGGGATGAAAAACCGGTTGTTCATCGGCCATCCCGGAGCCGGGCAACGCAGCGCCATCCTCTACTCGGTCATCGTCTCCTGCCTGCGCCACGGCATCGACCCGCTTGCCTACCTGCGCGACGTGCTCACTCGCCTGCCCTCCATGACCAATCACGACGACCTTACTCCCCTCCTTCCTTCCCGGTGGGCCAAGCCCCCCGCCCCCGCCGCGCAAACGCCGTGACGGACCTGGCTATCCATCCCTGACGGACCGCTATCCGGTCCGTCGTGGACCTCAAATACGCTCGTCCTATCCCGCCTCTGTCAAGGGGGCACCCGGGTTGACGCTTACGATTTCCTTATTTTGATACTGATGTTATGCGGAATCGACGTGGCACGGGCTTCCAGCCCGTGGACGGATCGGCAGTAAAGCGCCGCCTCCCTGCTCTCCTTTGTGTCATTCACTGTAAACAACTGTCATTCTCTCAAACAAATGATCTTGCCTGGTGGCAAAGGGCGACGCTGCGCGTCGTCCACGGGCTGGAAGCCCGTGCCACTTCATGGCCGTCCGCGTAACTTCAGTTTTGATATAAACTGACGGCTTGAGTATTAAAATAGTCGACTCTCATTTTATGCTTACCATCAAGTGGTTGCATGGCTTTTTTAATGACCCCCCCCCCCTAACTGGTTAGGAAACCTTGGAAAGTGGTGGAGCAGACCAGGATCAAACTGGCGACCTCATCGTTGCGAACGATGCGCTCTATCAACTGAGCTACTGCCCCAAACAGGAAGGACGAGGTTTTGAGCAAAGCCGGGCGGGGAGTAAACATCTATTTTCCAGGGGTCGCACTGATGCGCGGCACCATCACCTTGAGGCTGAGGGGACGAAGAGTGATTTCGAGACGCGGACCGGCTTCACGGACTTCGCCGTCGGTGTGGCACACGAGCGGAGCACCATCGACGGATTCGATCGTGAAGCGGGATGCGGAGAGTTGCAGGACATTGCCGGAGGGGCGGAGCGTGCCGCGTCGCATGCGCAGCGCCAGCGGGAGGGCGTTGAAAAGATGGACGCGACGGATCGCTGCAAGCCCGAGCAGCCCGTCATCGACACTCGCTCCGGGGGCGATGTGGAAATCGTTGCCGTATTGCGAGGAGTTGGCCACGGCCATGATGAAGGCCGTCAACTCGCGCACGGATGGAGCGTCGCTTGTTTCCGGATACGTGGTTATCCTGTAAGCAATTCGTCGATACGAGAGGAGCGCGCCGGCCACGGTGCGCACGTAGCCGGCGAGTCCGCGTTTCGCGAGCCGGTTGAAGCGGCGGCTGATCTCCGCGTCGAATCCGAGGCCGACGACGTTGAGAAACGGATGGCGTCCGTCGGCAAGCCCGGTGTCGATGGCGCGAGGATGGCCGGCAAGGAGGTTGGCTAGGGCGGCTTCGGGCGCGAGCGGCAGGCCGAGGTGACGGACGAGGCCGTTGCCGGAGCCGCGCGGGATGATGCCGAGCGTGGCGGGCGTGCCAATGAGGGCGGCGGCAACTTCGTTGAGCGTGCCGTCACCGCCAATCGCGACGACGAGTTCGCAACCTTCGTCGAGCGCCTGGCGGGCGAGGTCGGTGGCATGTTGCGGGCGTTCGGTGAGAGCGAGCCGCGCGCCGGGGGCATGTTGCCGGATCCACTGGCGGACGAGCGCGGCAATGTCTTCGCCTGGCCGATGGACGCCGGAACGGGGATTGAGGATGAAACAGAGGCGTGGCGACATGGCGGCTCGATGGGCGGGGAGGAGGAGGGGGGGGGGGGGGGGGGACGG
>JAISAX010000822.1 GCA_031266495.1 Opitutaceae bacterium | reverse complement strand
CCCCCCCCCCCCGTCGCAGGGGAAGACGGGATCACGGACTATTGCGCCGCCCTTTCGCGCCTGCTGCCCCCCCGCTCGCTCGCCGGCTGGAAGATCGTGCTCGATACGGCCAACGGCGCCACCAGCCTGACCAGCGCCGTCGTCCTGCGCGGACTCGGCGCGGAAGTGATCCCGCTCGGCGACCGGCCCGACGGCGCCAACATCAACGCCGGCGTCGGCAGCGAACACCCCGAAGCCATGGCCGCCGCCGTGCGTGCCACCACCGGCGGCGCCCGGCTCGGCGTGGCCCACGACGGCGACGGCGACCGCTGCGTACTGTGCGACGAAACCGGCGCCGTGCTCGACGGCGACGAACTGCTCACCATCCTCGCCACCCACGCGCTCGCCCGCGGCCAACTCGCGCAAAACACCCTCGTCCTCACCATCCAGAGCAACCTCGGCGTGGACCAGGCCGTACAAGCCGCCGGAGGCCGCACCCTGCGCACCCCGGTCGGCGACCGCTACGTACTCGAACAAATGCGCCGCACCGGCGCCACCCTCGGCGGCGAATCCAGCGGCCACATCATCTGTACCGACATCTCGCCCACCGGCGACGGCCTTGTCGCCGCCCTCGGCATCCTCGGCGTGATGCGCGAGACAGGCCGCCCGCTCTCCGCACTCCGCCAGGTTTTGCGAAAATTCCCGCAAGCCACCCGCAACCTGCGCATCCGCGAGCGCCGTCCGCTGGAAGCGTTGCCGGGCCTCGCCGCCGCGATCGGCACCATCGAAAAACGCCTCGCCGGCCGCGGCCGCGTACTGGTGCGTTTTTCCGGCACCGAAGCCAGGCTGCGCCTGCTCGTCGAAGCACCCGACGAAGCCGAAACCCTGCGCGGCCTCGATGAACTCGAAGCCGCCGCCCGCCAGGAGCTGGCGGTGCGGTAACGACCAGGGCGCGCAACAATTCACGAACGGGATTGACCCCGTGCAACGATGCCGATTCCCTGCCCCCCCTTCCCCCCATGCAAGAAATCCCGGTTTCCTCACTTGACCAACGCCAGCAAAAGCAGGTCGAAAACGCACAAATCGCACTCCAGCGCGGCAACTTCGACTACGTCGTCGAACTCGCCTCCCAGGTGCTGAAAGCCGAGCCCGGCTGCCTTCCGGTCCGCCGCCTCCAGCGCGTCGCCCTGATCAAACGGCTCGAATCCAGGAACAAGATTCTCGCCAAGATGCTCGGCTCGATGACCTCGATCGGCTCCCTTTTCGGGAGCAAGAAAGACCCTGCAAAAATGCTTGAAAACACCGAACGGATGCTGATCGCCGACCCGACGAACACCACCGCCCTCAAGCAACAGTCCGACGCCGCCACCACCCTCGGCCTGGTCGAAACCGCCGCATTTGCCTGGGAATGCATACGCGACCTGCAACCCGCCGATCACAAGACGCTCGTCACCTACGCCGAAAAACTGCTGGAAGCCAAAAAACCCAAAGAAGCCCTCCAGGTCGCCGACGAACTCCTCCGCCACAAACCCCAGGACGGCGAAGCGCTCGCCCTCATGCGCCGCGCCTCCGTCGCCCAGACGATGAACAAAGGCCACTGGGAAGCCAAAGCCTCCTTCCGCGAAAAACTGCGCGACGAAAAACAAGCCGTATCGCTCGAACAAGCCGCCAAAGTCGTCACCTCGGCCGAGATGACCGAACGCCTCATCGAAGAAGCCAAACAACGCCACGCCGAGCAGCCGGAAAACCTCAATCACCTGCGCAGCATAATCGACGGCTATCGACGCCTCGAAGACCCGACCACCGCGCTCGAATGGGTGCGCAAAGCCCGCCAGTTGCCGAGCGCCGCCTCCGATTCCGGCTTCGAGAAGCTCGAAGCCGAGCTTCGGACCGAACTCCTTGAGGAAGAAGTCACCGCTGCGGAAAAAACACTAGCCGCCAACCCCGGCGACGCTTCCGCCGCCGACGCCCTCGAAAAAGCGAAAACCGAACTCTCCCGCTACCGCCTCGCCGAAGCCAAGGACTACTGCGAACGCTACCCCAACGACTACGGAGCCCGCTTCACCCTCGCCAACCTGTACTACGACGCCGGCGAGTACGAAAACGCCATCGCCAACTACCAGCAGGCGCAAAAAAACCCGAAAGTGCGCATCCACGCGCTGGCGGGCATGGGCAAAAGTTTCAAGGCCCGCCGCATGTACGATCTCGCCATTGCCCAGTTCCAGACCGCAAAAAGCGAACTCGGCATCATGGACGACCTCAAGAAGGACGTGATCTATCAGCTCGCCGAATGTTACGAATTGATGAGCCGCACCGAAGACGCGATCAACGAGTTCAAGCAAATCTACAGCGAAGACATCGGATTCCGCGACGTGGCCGACAAGATCAACGCCTACTACGCCAGCCGCTGAACGGGACACAACCCCGCGGCCCCGGAGCGAGGTCCGGGCATCCAGCCCGTGGACGGCGAAGCCGCCGGATCGGAGTGGCATGGGCATCCAGCCCATGAGCGTTGCCTCCCGGTTCCGGGAAGTGGCGCGGGCGTCTCGCCCGCAACCGTTGCCCCACCGTTCCGACGTGGCACGGGCATCCCTGCCCGTGCGCATTGCCTCTCCGTTCCGGCGTGGCGCGGGCGTCTCGCCCTCTGAATAACTCTGCATTCTGCATTCTTCCATTAGCGCCCGCAAGGGGCGCGGATATCGGTCCCATTGCTGTAAACCTACCCGTATTGCCGGCCTATTGTACTTTGACGTTGTTCCGGTTGATGGCATCGGCAGGAATCGGTATCTCGCGCCACCGCCACCGGTGAGGCGCTTCCAATGCACCAAAAAATGAATACACACAAAATGAATACACACAACACCACACAAAACACCGCGCTGCTTCTGGCGACGCTGCTGATAACGGCGGGAGCCGCGACGGCCATTGCCGCCACGCCCGGATCGAGCATCATCGACATGCCAATGGTGGCGGTGGGCGATGCCGGCAACGCGGCGGACCCCCGCACCAACAACCTCTACGGGGCGGTCAACTACGATTATTACATCGGCACGTATATGGTGACGAACACGCAGTACGCGGCCTTTCTGAACGCGGTGGCGGCGACGGACACGTATTCGCTTTACAATACGGCAATGGGTGACAGTGAGAGTGCCGCCTGGGGAGGAATCACGCGCTCCGGCGAATCGGGAGAGTACACCTACGCGGTGAAGGAAGGGTGGGGGCAAAAACCGGTGAACTATGTGAGTTTTTATGATGCGGCCCGGTTTGTGAACTGGCTGGGCACCGGGAATACGGAGACGGGGGTTTACAACCTGACTGTGGAAGGCAGTATCCTCCGGGACACGACGGCGTGGGCCAACGGAGGCTACGCGATAGCAAGCGAGGACGAGTGGTACAAGGCGGCGTATTACAACGGGGATGGCACATATCGGGAGTATCCGGTGACGGGCAGCGTGAACCAGGGGACAACGAACTACAAAAACACTGAAAACTATGCGATAACGGACAACACGCCATCGGGAGAGACGCACATAGCGGACGTGGACCATTATGACATGGTAAGCGGGGCGAATTCATTTTACGGCACGTATCAGCAAGGGGGAAACCTGTATGAATGGAGTGATACCCCTTCTCCTGATGCTAAACGAGCCGCACGTGGCGGTGCGTACAGCGTCATCTACACCTTCTTCTCCTCCACGTACCGAAACCCTTACCCCGAGGAGGGCGAGGACATGACCTTGGGTTTTCGTGTTGTTTTCCGCCTGGCGGCCGTGCCCGAGCCGGGCACGGTGGCCGGAGTGACGGGACTGGCGGCGCTTGTAGTTGGAATATGGGCACGCCGGGGTCGCGGCATCCCCTGGTCTTCATAGGAGCGCACTTGTAATCCCCTCCCTTTCCCTGCGAGGCGGGCGGCAAGGGCGTATCTCAAAAACCGGACAGGCATCAAGCCTGTCAAGCAGTGGCACGGGCTTTTACTGACAATCACTGATGTTACGCACGCCGAAGGCAGGGGCTTCGCTTGCGATGCCCGCGAGGACTTGTCTGTGGAGATACGCCAGTTCGTCCGGCTGGCCCGGGCTTCGCAAGCGATGCCCCTACGGTCGATCCGCGTAACTTCAGTTATGGGTCGTGGCGGTAACCGATGCCGTGGACGGTGACGAGGGTGCGCGGGGTGTCGGGTTTTTGTTCGATTTTCTTGCGTAGCTGGGCGACGTGCTGGTCGAGGGTGCGGGTGGTGCCGAAATACGAGACGCCCCACACGGCGTTGAGGAGGGCATCGCGCGTGAGGACCGCGCCGGGATGCGCGGCGAACACCTCGGCGAGCTTGAGTTCGCGAGCGGTGAGTGCGGACGGTTCGTGGTCGGGTAGCGTGGCAGTGAGCCGGTTACGGTCGATGCGGGCTTCGCCGAGCGTGAAAACGGGCGGGAGTCCGGAGGCGGGGATGCGGACGTTGCCCGGAGCGCCGGCGGCGGCAAGCCGGGCGCGACGGAGGAGGGCCTCGACGCGGGCAAGGAGTTCGTGGACTCCGAAGGGTTTTGTTACGTAGTCGTCGGCGCCGAGCTTGAGCGCGGAAACCTTGTCGATCTCTTCGCCCTTGGCGGTGAGGAATAGAACGGGGACGCGGGCGTCGCGGGCACGGAGTTCGCGGCATACATCGTAGCCGCTGGCGCCGGGCATCATGATGTCGAGGACAACGAGATCGTATTTTTTCTGCGGATACAGGACGAGCGCTTGCGCGCCGTCGCTGGCGGCGGTGACGTCGTAGCCTTCGCTTTCGAGCGTGGCGGCGAGTCCCTGGCGGATGTTGGGGTCGTCTTCGGCGATGAGGATGCGGGCGATCATGGCGCTTTGCTAATGAAGAATGCAGAATGGAGAATGAAGAATGGGAGGGGGGGGGGGGAGGGGCTGGAATTGCAGAATGAGCAGGGGATGAGGGGGGATTCTGCATTCTTCATTAGCTGGCGCGCAGCGTCAGCGTAAACGTGGCGCCGCCGCCGGGGCGGTCTTTGTGGCGGAGGTCGCCGCCGAGGCCGCGGGCGAGTTGTTGCGCGATGCTGAGGCCGAGGCCGGCGCCGGCCTGCGCGGCAGTGAGAGTGTCGTCCACGCGGTGGAATTTTTCGAAAATGCGGGCGCGGTGCGCGGGCGGGATGCCAGGGCCGCGATCATGGACGCGGAGTTCGATGCCATCGGTGACCGCGGTGAGATCGACCGTGATCTCGCCGCCGCCGGCGGCGTACTTGCAGGCGTTGTCGAGGAGGTTGAGCAGGATCTGTTCGAGGGCGTCGCGATCGGTGGTGATGGTGAGCGGCGCGGCCGGAAGGATGCGGTGGAGGGTGAGTCCGGCGTCGGCGAGCCGGAGGGCGTGCGCGTCGAGGAGCGCGGCGACGGCTGCGGTGAGATCGAGCGGCGCGAGTCGCCAGCTTTTGCGTCCTTGTTCGAGGCGGCTGAAATCGAGGACGTTGTTGACGAGGCGGGCGAGGCGCTGCGTCTCGCGTCCGATGGTGCGGAGGTAATCGGCGCGGCGGGCGTCGTCGCAGACACGGCCTTGTTCGAGGAGTTCGGCGTAGAGGCGGATGGTGGTGAGCGGGGTTTTGAGTTCATGGGAGACGTTGGCGACGAAAGAGGTTTTTTGCGTGGCCTCGGCGGCGCGGAGGCGGGCCTCGCGGGCGAGCAGGCCGCCGCCGGAGAGGATGGCGGCGAGGAAGATGGCGACGAGGAGACCGCCGAGAGTGAGAAAGCCGGAGCCGGGAGAAAGGCTGCCGTTGGCGGGCAGGGCGACGAGGCCGGCCACGCTCCAGCCGGGAAGAAGTTTTGAGGCGATCGAGGCGGTGGCGACGGGTTGCGTGGCCGAAGCGGCGCCGGCGTAGTGGCGGGCCGGGGCGGCATCGGTCGCGTGAAGCCGGTAAGCCTCGTCGGCGGAAAGTTCGGCGGGCAGGGCGTCGCCGAGGCGGGCGGCAAGCTGGACGAGATCGACTTCGAGGCCCAGCCAGCCGCCGACGGGGAGCGGGCGCCAGGCGTAGAGGTGAAGGCCATCGGAAGCGTTGTGGAAAGTCCATGTGACGGGATACGCGGGAAGGGCGGCGGGAGCGGCGGGCGTGGCGCGAACCGGGGGCCCGGCAGGCGCGGGAGAGGAAGGGGATGAGCGGCGGAGGCCGGCGGTCTGACGGTCGAGGCGGGCGGCCGGTTTTTCCGAAGTCAAAGTGCCGGAGGCGAGGGCGGACGAGGGCGGTTTGGCGGGGGCGGCGGTATTGGCCGGAGAGAGGGAGGCCGAGGCGGCGAGGGAAGGGGTTTCGTCGAAGCGGAGGGAGGCAGCCCCGGTATTCACTTCGGCGGAGGTGGCGTCGGAGGCGAGCTGGCTGTTCGCTTCGGTAAGCAGGACACTGCGGGCGCGCTGCACCTGGGCGACATTGGCGTAAACCTGTTCGCTGAGCCGCTGGTCGGTCTCCCGGGCCGGAGCGGTGGTTTTCTCGTTAGCGAGATCGAGCGAAAGCAGGCTCGCGGTCGGGGCAGGAGAGGGAGAGGCGGATTCCGAAAGATCAACAAAACCCCTGGAGGCGGCGGCCCGGGGGGACGAAGTCGAAGACGACGCGAGCCATGCCTGGAGGGCGGTGGCGGCGGTCTCCCTGGCGGATGAGGCCGGGGCGGGGTGGAGAATGCGGCCGTCGGGCGAAGCCCGGAAAACCAGGCGGAGCAAGGGAGCGCCCTGTTGCCAGCGGTCAAGATATCCGGCGTCGGGATCGGCAGGGGCCTCGGCGAGGAGCGAGGCGAGGCCGGTTTGCGCATCGGTGAAAAGGAGCGCGAGGTTTTCCGCGATGAGGGCCGTGCGGCTGGCGATGGCGGCGCGGCGGGCGTCGAGGGTGGCGCGGGTGCGTTCGTTGATGCGGGCCTGCTCGCGTGTCACCAGCCAGAGGGCGCCTGCCGCCACGCAGAGCGCGGGGACGAGCAGGAGAAGCCAGTAGCAGAGGGTGCGGCGGCGGGCGGTGGTCATGCGGTCGGCAATGATGGCGATGGCGCGGAGGATGGCGAGAGCGGGAAACGGGGGGGGGGGGAGGGCGGGGCGGGAAGGCCGTGCGCTCCGGAACACGAACACGGGCTGGAAGCCCGTGCCACGCCGGAGAGGCAACGTTCACGGGCTGGATGCCCATGCCACTTTTCCCATCAAAACAGTTCGCCCTGGATGCCGCCGCCGCCGGCGGGGGGGACGCCGAGGAAGGGGCCGTAGCGGTCGAGCCAGTCGTCGATCTTTTCCAGATAATAGCTCGCATCGTAGGGCGCGGTTTCGGCGTCGTGGAGTGCGACGGGGCGGGCGCGTTGCCAGTCGGACGTCCGGCCGGGCGCGCGGGGTGTAATGTAGTAGGCGATACGTTCGCCCATGCGCGGGCGCGGGGTGAGTTGTCGCGCGGCCTCGGCGGCGGGGCGCCGGGGTTTGCCTCCGTTGTTGATCCAGAGTTCGTAGGCGTCGGGGTTTTGGCCGAGTACTTCCGATTTGGCGAGGTCGGTGACGGGGTGGTCGCGGCGTCCAATGGTGTCGCGGAGCCGGGCGATTTCGTCGAGCGGGGAGTCGGTGCTGGCGCCGAGCAGGAAGTGGATCAGCATGGTGCCGAGGCGGCGCAGGTAGGGTTCGGTGCCGCGTGACCGGAGGGCGCTGCCGCGCAGGATGATTTTTTGGGTTTCGCCGTCGTAGAGCGCGTAGTTTTTGGTTTTGTAACAAAACATCGCTTCGTAGCGTCCGTCGTACTCGAGTTCGATGCCGGGCGGGAGGTGGGGGGTGATTTTTTCGAGGAGGGTCTCGGGGTGGTCGTGGTAGCGGGGGGTGGAGAGGTAGATGCCGTCGGTGTCGGCTTCGAGGATGGTGCAGCCTTCGGCGGCGAAGGCGTCGATGAGGGTTTGCAGGAGTTCGCGTCCGCGGCGGGTGACTTCGGCGGCGAGGTCGCCGTCGCCAAAGCGCGCGCCGGAGAAGCCGAGGTAGCCGTAAAAGGAGTTGATGAGGATTTTGAAGCTGGCCTGGCGTGCTTGCGCTTCGGCGCGTTCGTCGGGGGTGGGCGCGGTGCGGGCGTGTTGTTTGTAGCGCAGGCGGTATTCGCGGAGGTTGCGTAACAGGGGGATGAATACGCCGAGGGTGTCGTTGCGGGGGTTGCGTCCGATGGCGAGCAGGAGGCTGGGGTAGAGCGAGGCTACGTCGAAGTGGAGGATGTGCCGGTAAACGCCTTCCCGGAAGTTGCGGGTGTAGCCGCCTTCAAAGGGGCGGGTTTCGGGTGGCGCGGGGATGGTCTGGCGGGCGTGGTAGTAGTTTTCGAGAAAGAGCAGGTCGATCTTGTTGGTGATGCCGCGCAGGATCGCTTCCTGCGGGAGGATGGGGAATGTTTTTATCTGCTCGAAGTAGGTGGGGAGGAGCAGGTCGGCGATGCCTTGCGTCTCGCGGAGGTCGTCGGCGAGGTAGGCGAGGAAGCGGTCGCGGTCCTGGTGAAATGTTTCCTGGATACGCGCTCCTTCGATGTAGGTGCGGTCGGTGGTTTCGTCGGTGATGCCGAAATAGAGGGCGACGTCTTTCAGCCCGTACGAGGTGAGTTCGCGCGTGGTGATGTCGTAGTGCTGGATGAGGAGCCAGGTGTCGACGACGGTGCGGCCGGGCAGGTCGCAGCGGGGGAAGTCGATCCAGCGTTCGGCGACTTTGAGGCGGCTGTTGCGAAAGGTGGCGGGCTGGCCGAATCGGCCCCAGGCGCACGGGACTTTGTGCCGGCGGGCGCGGCGGCGCAGGTAGTCGAGGTCGAATTTGAAGAGGTTGTGGCCTTCGATGAAGTCGGGGTCTTCGGCGGCGAGGATGGTGTTGAGTTCTTCGAGGAGTTTTTTTTCCGCGGCATCGGTCATCGCTTCGAGGACGAGCAGGCGGGTGCGCGGGGCGGGATGCGGGCCGGGGACAGGGACGGGGACGGGGGCGAGAGGGGGAGGGGGGGGATTTCCCTTCCGGTGTTCCGTCGCGCTGGCGGGAGGGGGATAATTGAAGCGCAGGCCGATGGCGAGGATGTGGTCGCCGGGTTTGGTGGCGTCGGAAAACTCGCCGTCGTGCGAGGCGGTTTCGATGTCGATCTGGCAGCGGCGGACTTGGCTGAAACTGATGTCGCGGAAGAGGCGCTGGCGGTGCTGGAGGAGGTACTGGCTTTCGGCGGGCCGGATGACATCGACGCCGATGCCGGCGCCGGAAGCGGCGCGGGCGGTTTTGACGAAGGCATCGAACGCGGGGAGGGTGTCGGCGTGGACGAGGCGGTTGAAAACGGCGTCGCCGGCGAGGGGTTCGATGTGGAGGGCGTTGGTGGCGCGTTCGGTGGCGAGGTCGGGCGATTCGGTGGTGGGGACGGTGAGCCAGGCGAAGGGGCGGAGGGTGTCGGTGCGTTCTTCGCGGGTGCCGTCGGGCCGGGCGAGCGCGAGGTGCGCGATGCCGTCGGCGGCGATCCAGAGGCCGCAGAGCGACGGGGGGGCGGAGGGCGCGGGAGGTGCGGGAGGCGCGGGAGGGGGGGGGAGGGGGAAGTGAGTGGTCGGGTGGTCAGGCATGGCGGAAGGGAAAACAGAAAGGGGAAGCGCGGAAAGAACTAACCACATAACCTTGGCGCGGCGAAGCCGTACTCCTTTCGCCGATTGGTGCGCCCCTTTCGTCGATTGGCCGCACCAAAACCGATCCGATCCATTTTACCGCGAAGGATGCGAAGAACAATAAAATGCCCGATTTCTTCGCGTCCTTCGCGTCCTTCGCGGTAAAAAATCAACGTCAGGAAAGCTGATGAATCGAAGGGTGGGCAGTGGGCCGTGGGCCGGGTTTCCGCTTTTCGGTTTCCGTTTTTCCGCTTTCAGCCTTTCGGGTTTCGGTTTTGGTTCCGGGTTTTCATTTTGGTTTCCGGATTTCGTTTTCAACAAAACTGTTTGCCATGAGTCATCTGCCTTCCTCCCTCGTCGCTCTCCTGCACGGTCCCGACCAGCCCGGGCTTGTCGCCCGTGTCTCCGGCTGGATTTTCGAAAAAGGCGGCAACATCCTGCACGCCGACCAGCATCAGGATCGCGAGGCGGGCGTGTTTTTCCAGCGCGTGGAATGGGTGCCGACGGCGGCGGCGACGGCCGATGTGGAGGGCGAGCGGGAGGCGTTTGCCGGGTTTGCCCGCAACCTCGGCATGAATGTGCGGGTGACGCGGCGCGACCAGCGTCCGCGCGTGGTGATGTTCGTCTCGAAATTTGACCACTGTTTTCATGACATCGCGTGGCGCTGGAAGTCGGGCGAATATCACTGCGATCTGGTGGCGATCGTTTCGAATCATCCCGACCTGGCCGGGGCGGCCGGCGGCTACGGGCTGCCCTATCACCTTGTCCCGGTGACGGCGGCAACGAAGACCGCGGCCGAGGCGCAACAGGTGGCGTTGTTGCGCGAACTGGGGGCGGATTTCGTCATCATGGCCCGCTACATGCAGGTGCTGTCGGCGACCTTCCTGCAAAATTTCGGCAAGCCGGTGATCAACATCCATCACTCGTTCCTGCCGGCGTTCGCGGGCGGGAAACCCTATCACCAGGCGCATGCGCGCGGGGTGAAACTCATCGGCGCCACCGCGCATTACGCGACCGCCGTGCTCGATGACGGACCGATCATCCACCAGGACGTCATGCGCGTCACCCATCGCCATGGCGTCGAGGACCTGGTCCGCATGGGGCGCGATCTCGAACGGATGGTCCTGGCGCGCGCCGTGCGGCTCCAGCTCGAACACCGCGTGCTCGCTTACGGGAACAAGACGGTGGTGTTCGATTAAGGCACGCCGGTGATCGCGGCGACCGCCTCCTGGGCGGCGACGAGGCCGAAGGAGGCCGTCACCCAGACCGCCGTGCCGAAGCCGCTGGCGCAATCCAGCCGCAGGCGACTGCCGGGCTCCACGCCGGCGCGGCAGGTGCCGTCGGCCCAGGGGAAAACCGGTTTTTCATCCGACCACACGCAGCGCACGCCGAAGCGCACGCGTTCGCCCGCCGGGAAACCGTGCTCGCGGCGCAGTTTCTTGCGCACCTGTTTGAGCAGGTCGTCACCGCCGGAGAGGCCGAGATCGCCCGTGCGCAGGCGGGTAGCGTCGCGTTTGCCGCCGGCGCCCCCGGTCGTCACGCAAGGGAGGCCGCGGCGCACGCATTCGGCGACGAGCAGGGCCTTGTTGCCAACATTGTCGATGGCGTCCACGACAACGGAGAATCCCGGCGCGGGAGGCGGGGGCGCGGAGGGCGCGGGAGGCGGAGGAGGGGGGGGCGGCGGGGGAGGCGGGGGAGGGGAGAGCAACGCATCGGCGTTGGCGGCGGTGAAAAACTCCATCACGGCGGTGACGCGGCAACCGGGATGGATAAGCCGGATACGATCGGCGAGGGCGACCACCTTGGGCCGGCCGATCTGGCCATCGAGCGCGGGAAGCTGGCGATTGACGTTGGTGATGCACACATCGTCGAGGTCGATGAGCGTGATCGCGCCGACGCCGCTGCGGGCGAGCGCCTCGGCCGTCCACGAACCGACGCCCCCGGTGCCGACGACGCAAGCGTGCGCGGCACGCAGCCGGGCAAGCGCCACGCGGCCGAAGAGCCGGCCGAGCGCGCCAAAACGGTCAGGAAAATCGTCGGACGGGTGCATGCGGGAGAAAAAGCCGAAAGGCCGAAACGCTGAAAAGCTGAAAAAAACCGGACGTTACGCCGGCCCGCGTAACACCCTTTCTTTCAGCCGCCGGTTTTTCAGCCTTTCAGCGTTTTCAACAAATTGTCAGGGATCTTGTTTTTCGCCCATGATCCATCCGACTGCCATAATAGAGGACGGCGTCGTCCTCGGTGAAAACTGCCACATCCGCGAGGGAGTCATCCTGCGCCGGGGCACGGTGCTGGGGGACCGCGTCACGGTGCACTCCCATGCGGTCATCGGCGGGGAGCCGCAGGACATCAAGTTCGACCCGGCGACGGAATCCGGCGTGCGTATCGGGTCCGGGACGACGATCCGCGAACATGTCACCGTCAACCGCGCCACGCATGCCGGCGGGGCGACCCTGATCGGCTCGCAGAGTTACCTGATGGCGGATGCGCACGTGGCCCACGATTGCGTGCTCGGCGACCATGTGATCCTCGCCAACGGCGCGTTGCTCGCGGGGCATCTGCACGTGGAGGCGCACGTGTTTGTCGGCGGCGGCGCCGGGTTGCACCAGTTCGGGCGGGTAGGCGAGGGCGCGATGATCGCCGGCGGCGCACGCATCGCGCTCGACATCCCGCCCAACGTCATGGTGGCGGAGCGCAACGAAATCATCGGCCTGAACCTCGTGGGCCTGCGGCGTCGCGGCGTCGAAGCCGCTGCCGTGCGCGAACTGAAGGACGCTTTCCGCGCCATCTATTATACGCCCGGCAACATCCGCGATGTGGCGGCGAAGCTGCTCGAAGACGCCCGCACGCCGGAAGCGCGGCACTTCATCCGATTTTTCACCCTCGGCAAGCGCGGCATCGCCCGCCCCTCGCGCGAGATGATCGAGGCCACCGCCGCCTTGTAGAGGCCCGCTCCGGCGGGCCGCTGACGACCTTCGACCTTTCGACCTTCGACAGATCACCCGCCCGACTTGACTCGACCAGATTCACCACCGCACCAACCGATGAACACCGATTTTTCCGCACAGCGACCCTCCGCCCTCCCGCTCGCCATCACCTGCGGCGATCCGGCCGGCGTCGGCCCCGAGATCATTGCGCGCTGGCTGGAGACGTATCCCGCCGAACGCGCCCGAGTGGCCGTGATCGGCCCGGCGTCCTGGCTGGAAACGTTGCCCTGCGAAGTGGCGGCGAAAGTCGCCGTCGGCGACACCGGTTTTGGGGCGACGCCCGGCCAGCCCGGCGAAGCCGGCGCGCGGGTGGCCCGGGATGCCATGGAACACGCCGCGGCCGGGTGCCTGGCGGGCGCGTATTCGGGTGTCGTCACCGGCCCGGTCAGCAAGGCGTGGCTGGCCCGCGTCGGATACCCGTATCCCGGGCAGACGGAATTTTTTGCGGCCCGCTGGGGGAAGGAAGGGGGGGGGGGGGGGGACGC
>JAISAX010000803.1 GCA_031266495.1 Opitutaceae bacterium | reverse complement strand
AGCAAGGGTGCCTGATATTTGACGATACGATACAAGAGAAGGAGTGGACGGATGAGAATGAGATTATCTGCTGGCATTTTGACCATTGCAAGAACAGGGCAGTCAAAGGAATCAATCTGCTCAATGCGCTTTATGTCAGCCAGAACGTGTCAATTCCGGTGGCGTTTGAGATTATAAAGAAAGAGGAGGTATACCTCCAATACCTCCATTCTTGGGCTTCCGCGTAACATCAGTGAAGAATGCAGAATGAAGAATTGCCGGAACTGCGGTTGTGGTGCGGCTGACCGGACCATTCTTCATTCTTCATTGGGTCGGGGCGAGGCCGTCTGCGTTGTTGCTGCCGTTGTCGTCGCCGCTGTTGCCCGCGTCGTCGTCGGAGAAGCTGATCTTCAGGTTGAAGAGGGGGAGGAGGCAGAGGAGGCCGATGACCGTCAGGCCGAGAACGGCGTAGCCGGCGGTGTCGTGGACGGTGCCTTCAATGGCTTCGGGTCCGTAATTGTAGGCCCAGGCGGTGAGGAATGTGCCGCGCAGCAGGTTGGTGAAAAAGGCGAAGAGCATGGCGCAGCCGACCAGCGCGATTTTTTTCCAGAGTTTGTGCAGGAACACCGCCGCGAGAAACGAGCCGGCAAAGAGGCAGCCGGTGAGCGAGCGGATGCCGGAACAGGCTTCGGCCACGCCGACCTGGCCTTTGGGCAGGACGAGCACGTTGCCTTGCTGCTCGATCTGGAGCCCGAGGATGTCGAATACGAAAAACACGACCGACGTCACGCGGTTGAGGAGGAAGAGGCTGAGGTTGTTTTCCACGACGGAGACCATCGGCGCGGAGACCAGCCAGACGAGCACGGGAAATACGAAGAGGGCGAGGAGTTGCACGCGGGCGTCGTCGAGTAGCCGGGAGGGCGTGGCGGACGGGGCGGCGGGGGTGTTGAGGTAGAGCAGGGCAAAGAGGATGCCGGCGCTGCCGAGCGTGATGGCGAGCGTGCCGGGATACGAGGCGCCGGCTCCGGCGCGGTAAAAGGCTCCGGCAAAAAACAGCAGGATGCCGAATAGCGCCGAGAGCGTGAATGCGACGGCGAGCGTGATCCGGGCGCCGCCGGTGGCGCGGGGGCTCCGCGGCGCCATGCACGCGGCGGCGGCGGTCTTGATGCGCGGCCAGCGGTCATAAACGGCAAAGGCGACAAACGCCGGCACGAGCCAGCCGAATCCGTAGTCTTCCTTCTGCCTCCACCAGTGCGACTGGTCCCAGGCAATGAAGCCCATGAACGCCGCTGCCACGAGCAGCGCGCAGAGGAAACCGGGGGTGAGTGTGGCGGCGGTTTTTTTGAGAATGGTCTGCATGGACGGGCAATCGTGAACGGGTGTGCGTAGAACGGAATGGTACCGGGAAAGCGACCAGTCAGCCGCAGAATGGCGTCAGGTGCAAGCTTCGGGGTGTGGAGGTGTGGCGACCGGGTCTAATCGATGTTGTGCCCATAGCTCGCTTTTCCCGAAAATCCGGCCTTTCCCACGCGGGGGAAGGGCCGGGCGGGACGCAAGGGAGGCTTTCCCCCTCGGGGGAAACGGCAAACCGGTTGCCGGGCAGGCTTTCCCCCGCGGAGGAAGGTCCGGACCGGACGCCGGACAAGGTTTCCCCCGCAGGGGAAACCTCAAACCGGACGCGGCGCAGGCATTCCCCCCGGGGGGAATGGGCAAACGGGACGCCGGACGACGGCGAGGTGTCGACTCTGGCGGTCAGGCGGCCAGTTCTTGCCGCCGTCGGTCGGCCTCGCCGCGCGCGTGGGCGGCGAAGGCGGTCTTTAGCCGGCGTGTCACGGTATCCGTGCCGGTCCGGTAACGGTGTCCGTCGATCGCGCCGACCGGTTGCAGGTCCTTGGTCGTGGAGAGCAGGCAGCATTCGTCCATGTCGGCGAGGTCGGCGGGCCGGATCATTTTTTCATGGATCCTGACTCCGGCCTGCGCGGCGATGCCGGTGAAGAGTAGTCCGCGTGTAATGCCGGCGAGGATGCCGGCTTCCAGGGGCGGGGTGACCAGTTCGCCGTCTCGCACGAAGGCGATGTTGCTCACGGCGGCTTCCGTGATCTCGCCGCGCTGGTTGGTGATGACAACTTCGTCCGCCCCGCGGGCGCGGGCCTCGCGCAGGCAGAGGATGTTGTTGAGGTAGTTGCCGGTTTTCCAGGCGGGGTTGAGGGCGTCGGGCGGGTTGCGGCGCAGGCGGGTGGCGAGCGAGAGTTTCAGGCCGGTGGCGAGTTGCGCGGGGGTGAGTTTCGGCACGGGTTGCACGAGGATCACGAAATCCGCCCGGTCGGCCAGCGTGGTGTCGAGCCCGATGGGGCCTGCGCCGCGTGTTATCTGGAGGCGCAGGTAGAGGTCGCCTTGCTCCTGGCTGGCGGCTCGATAGGCGTTGGCCGTTTTCCGGAGTTCGCCGAGGGTGGCGCCGGCCGATAGGGGGAGCGTGAGGTGCAGCGCCGCCGCCGAGCGTTCCAGTCGTTGCCAGTGTTCTTCCCAGGCGAACAGGACGCCGTCATAGGTGCGCCATACTTCATAAATGGCGTCTCCGTAGAGGTAGCCGCGGTTGAGGGGCGTGATGGTGGGTTCGTCGGCCGGGTGGAGCCGTCCGTTGGTGTTGGCCTGTATAAAAGGCAAGGGTGTGCTCATGAATCAAAGGGGTCGCCGGAAAAGCGGCCTTCTCTCCACCAACGCCCGCCGGCGGTTTGCCGCAAAATAAAAAAGCGCTCCGCGGAAAAAAAACCGCGGAGCGCCGGAGGAAAAACAATGAAAACTTGCCGGAATATCAATGTTCAGGAAGCGGCGGGAGCAGCGCCCTCGGCGGGAGCGGCTTCTCGGGCTTTCACGAGTCCGAATTCTTTTTTGATGTTTTGCACGCTGGGGAGCGAGATGCCGAACGCGGCGGCAATTTCGCTGCCGCTCTTGCCTTCAAGCACCGCGGCCTTCACCTGCTCCTTGATCTCGGGGGTGATCCTGGCGCGGGTGCGCTTGCCGGTGGCGGCGGCCTTGGGCGCCTTGGCGACCTTGCCCGGCTTGCGGCCTCTGCGGGCTCCGGTGCCACGAACACCAATGGCCTGTTTCAGCGCCTTGATGAATTCGTTGATATCACTATAACCATATTTGCCTGGCAGCGACGCCAGTTCGGCGGTGCGCTCGGCTTCGATGGTGGCCGCCAGTTTGGCGGCGCGGGCTTTCAGTTCTTCGAGTTCCTTGATTTTCTGTATTACCATAACGGAGGCGAACAATTATACTGATTGCGCTGTTTGCAATATGAAAAACCGGAGTTTTTTCGCAAAAAAAAACATTATCAAATCGTCATGGCATGATATCCGCCATCGACCACGATCTCGGCGCCGGTGATAAAGGCGCCGGCTTCGCTGGAGAGGAGGAGTGTCGCTCCTATGAGTTCGCGCGCTTCCCCGAAGCGTTTCATGGGGGTGTGGCCCATGATAGAGGCGACGCGCCCGGGGGTGAGGACTTTGCGGTTTTGTTCGGCGGGGAAGAAGCCGGGGACGATGGTGTTGACCCGGATGCCTTGCGGAGCCCATTCGCGGGCGAGGTTTTTCGAGAGGTTGTGCACGGCCGCTTTGCTGGCCGAGTAGGTGAATACTCGCGAGAGGGGGACGAGGCCGGACATGGAGCCGAGGTTGATTATGGTGCCGCCCTGGCCGCGGTCCAGCAGGTACTTGCCGAATACCTGGCAGCCGAGGAATACGCTCTTGTAATTGACGCGGAGGATGTGGTCGCACTCTTCTTCGGTTATTTCGAGGAAGGGGGTGGCCGAGTTGATGCCGGCTCCGTTGACGACAATATCAACTTGCCCGTGGCTGGCGAGCACGCTGGCGAGCAGGGTTTCGAGCCGGGTCTTGTCGCTGGCTTCGGTGGCAATGAAGGTGGCGGCGCCGCCTTGCCGGGTGATCCGGTCGATGCGGGCTTGCGCTTTTTCCTGGTTGCGGCCCGCGAGGATGACGCGGGCGCCGGCGCCGGCCAGTCCTTCGGCCATTGCTCCGCAGAGTTCGCCGGTGCCGCCTATGACGACGGCTACGCGGCCTTCGAGGGAAAAGAGTGTGGTCAGATAGTGGGTGGTGTTCATCTGGTATGGGTGCGGGGCAGGCTGGCCGGGCGTCTTGTTCGCGCACAGAATCCTGTTGTGAATCAATTTTCAGTTGTCTGCGGCGTCAAAACACCCACCTCTTTTCATCTCTTTCCCCTTTTTTTATGAAAAATGCGTCCGCCGGGCTGCCGGTCTCTTTCGCTCTCGTTGGTTGCGGTTCAATCGCCCCGACTCAGGTCAAGGCCTTGCAGGGGCTTCCGGGTGAGGCCCGCTTGCTCTGTTGCTGCGACGAAGTGCCCGGACGGGCGGAAAAGCTGGCGGCGGAGTTCGGCCTCGGGACGATCGGCTGGGAGGCGTTGCTGGCTGATCCGGAGATCGATGCCGTGACGGTTTGTCTGCCCAGCGGCCTGCATGCGCGGCTGGGCGCGGAGGCGCTGGCGGCGGGCAAGCATGTGATGGTGGAGAAGCCGATGGATGTCTCGGTGGGGGCGTGCGACGCGCTGGCCGGGGCCGCGCTGGCGGCGGGTCGGTTGCTGGGGGTGATTTCCCAGCACCGGTTCGACCCGGCGTCGCAGCTTGTTCAGGGCAAGATCGCGCGCGGCGAACTCGGGCGGGTGATTCTCGCCGATGTGCGCATCCCCTGGTATCGCACCCAGGAGTATTACGACTCCGGCGACTGGCGCGGCACCTGGGAACTGGACGGCGGCGGGTGTCTCATGAACCAGGGCATCCATACGCTCGATCTGATGCTCTGGTTGTGCGGTCCGGTGAAGTCGGTTTACGCGCAGATGCGGACGGCGGCCCACGAGCGGATCGAGGTCGAGGATGTCGTGTCGGCGACCTTGACGTTTGCCAACGGCGCCATCGGTTCGCTGGTGGCGAGCACGTCAACGTATCCGGGTTTCGCGGCGCGCATCGAGGTCAGCGGCACCGGGGGGACGGCGATCATCGAGGGTGACGAGTTGCACACGCTCGCGATCAAGGGCCGCGAAACGCTTTCCGGCGGCCATGCGACGGCGCATGCCCTGCAGGTGGCGACCGGCGGCACGAAGTCGGCGGTGAGCCATGCGGCGGCTGCTCCGGTGCCGGGGGCCGGCAGCGGGGCGGGCGACGGGGCGGGGTCGGACTGGGTGTGGGGCGATGCGCACCGGGCGCAGTTTCGTGATTTTATCCGGGCCATCCGCACGGGCGGGCGTCCGCTCGTCGATGCCGCGGCGGGGCGCGCCGCAGTGCAACTCGTCAATGCCGTCTATGCCTCCGCCCGCAGTGGCGCGGTGGTGTCGCTTTGAGTGGGGCGGGGCGGGTTGTCCTGTCCGTGACGGGGGGCCGAATGTCGTTCGTATGGGCGGCGCAGATTGAGCGGGGTTTCCGAATGGCGCCTGGAGGGTCTCGGGAAACTCACCCCCGCGCCTTCTCAAAGCGCGGGGCCAGCGCGGCGTGGATCTCGCGGACCAGCACCTCGGTCGTGGCCCAGTCGATGCAGCCGTCGGTGATGCTCACGCCGTAACGCAGCTTTTCCGGCGGCCGGGGAAAGGGCTGGCTGCCGGCCTCGAGGTTGCTCTCCACCATGGCGCCGATGATCGCGTGGTTGCCCGCCACGATTTGTTGCACCACGGCGCGCACCACCTCGGGCTGGCGTTCCGGCTTTTTGGAAGAATTGTCGTGCGAGGCATCCACCATCACGGCCGGGACGAGCCCCGCCTTGTCGAGCGCCTGCACAGCCTCGTCCACATGCGCGGCGTCGTAGTTGGGCCCGGCCTTGCCGCCGCGCAGCACCACGTGGCAGTCGGGATTGCCCGCCGTGACGATCGCCGACGACTGCCCGTCGATGTTGATGCCGAGAAACGTCTGGGGCTGCGACGCCGCGCGGATGGCGTTGATCGCCGTCGTCAGCGAACCGTCCGTGCCGTTCTTGAAGCCCAGCGGCATCGAAAGCCCCGAGGCCATCTGCCGGTGGATCTGCGATTCGGTGGTGCGCGCGCCGATCGCCGACCAGCAGATCAGGTCCGCGATGTACTGCGGCGTGATCGGGTCGAGCAACTCCGTGGCCGTCGGCAGGCCGAGATCGACCACCTCGCGCAGGAACGCGCGCGCCGCCCGCAGGCCGCGGGCGATGTCGTGCGAACCGTCGAGCCCCGGGTCCATGATCAGGCCCTTCCAGCCGACCGTCGTACGCGGTTTTTCGAAATACACGCGCATGATGACCATCACGCGGTCGGCCACCTCCCGGGCCAGCACGGCCAGGCGCCGCGCGTAATCGAGCCCGGCCTCCGTGTCGTGGATCGAACACGGGCCCACCACGAGCAGGAAACGGCGGTCCGCCGTGAACACGATCCGGTGGATCTCCTGCCGCACCCGGGTGACAAACTCCGACTGCGCCCCGGAACGGGGGTACTCGCTCACGAGCCTGGCCGGCGACGGCAGGAGGCGCGTTTCAACCACGTTGATATCGGATGTTTTTCGCATAAAGGGGCGGGACCATGCCGCACCCGCGGCCGGCCGGCAAGATTTCGCGCTCCCGCGGGCATTCCCGCTCGCAAAACGGTTGCCCGCGGACGCCGCCGCGGCTTCGCTTCTCCCATTCTCCTTTTCCGGACCCATTCCCATTCCCGTTCCCATGCCTGTCTATCGCTACGTCCCGCTCAAATCGCCCTGCAAACTCTGCGGCACGGGATTCGATCGCAGGCATCCCGCGAACGAGCCCGCACTCACGCAGTGCCCCGTCTGCGGCCAGGCCGTGGCCCGCGAAGACATTCATACAATCAACACACCGAAACTTTTAAAACCCTTGTCCGTCACGGAAGCCAAACAAGCCGGTTTTACCGTCCTCAGACGCACATCCGCCGGCGACTACGAAAAGCAATGACCGCCCTCCTCCGCCCTCGCGCCACCGCCACCGCCCTCGCCCTCGCCCTCCTTTCGCCGCTCCGGGCCACCTCTCCGGACAGCCAAAGCCAATCGCCAGCCGTCTCGCCGACCCTGCCCACCGGGCCCGTCGTCGCGGCTGCCTCGACGACCGTCGCAACCGCATCCGCCGCATCCGCCGCATCCGCCGCGCCCGACACCGCCCCGGCCGACGCCAGGGAAGCCCCGCCCAC
>JAISAX010000313.1 GCA_031266495.1 Opitutaceae bacterium | reverse complement strand
CGCGCCCCGCCCCCCCCCCCCCCCCCCCCGCCCCCCCCCCCCGCCCCCCCCCGCCCCGGGCGCGTCAGTCATTGGCGTAGAGGTTATCCGTATTATTAGCATCAGCTTTTTTGTCCTCGCTATCCGTAGGTGCGGTATCCTGTTTACTGTCAGGGCCTTTGCTGTATAAGATATAAGAAGGATGTTTCCAATTGGATGAAGTGCCAAACTTATAATAATATTGATAAGGCGTTCCCCAAGGATCCTGAAGAGTAATGGTGTCATTGGTGGCAGGATCACCACCTTCAACGCTCAGTGTGAATTTCGCGGTTTCGATAAAGGTTTTACCAGTGATAGAATCACCCTTTGGGCCTTTATTGCCAACAAGTGATTGAAGAAATATCTTGGGGTCGTCCGTCCATGGATAATCTCCATATTGCCGTTTATAAGATTCGAGGGCGACGGAGAGGGCGGCGAGTTCGGCCTTGGCTTGGTTGACCGACGCTCGTTCGTTGACGCCTTTGGTGACCCCGAAGGTGATCGCAGCCAGAATACCGATGATCGCGATGACTGTCAGCAACTCAATCAGGGTGAAGGCGTTGCAACGATGGTGACGGTTGATGTCCCTCTTTGGCTGGCGAACGGGGAACACACTGGGAAATAACTTCAGGCGGTGAATCGGGCAACGCATAGGGGGGAAATGAAAGGCGTCAGGAAAATCATCCTCCGGTGCAGTGCAACCGCAAAGATGAGCCGGGCGGGAAAACGGGTGTAATTGAAAGGGGTGGAAAGCCCTGTGTTTCACCTGAGCCGACTCGTAGGGGCGCACTTTTACTGTTTTGCGCGCCCGCGCCCGGCGCCCGTTCCCCGAATGAGGAGGGGCGCCGATGTTCATCCACGACAACGACAACGGGCGCACGGAAAGTGCGCCCCTACGTCTGTTCCCTCCACTTTCAAGTACACCCCGGGAAAGCTGAAAGGCTGAAAAACGGAAACGCTGAAATCCAGACCGGCGGCCTGTCTCCTTGCGTGATCCTGCCGAGGCAAGTTCCCTCCCCGGACGTGCGGACGACCGTGAAAAGCAGATGGAGGGCGTGGCAGGGGATGAGTTCATGAGCGGTTATTCTGAAAAACACGCGAGAATGAAGAACATTAAGGAATTTGCAGGTTTTTTGCCTGTCTTGGTCTCCAACCCATTCATGAATAACCGTATAAGTTCCGCACAAAAGGTGCAAAAAGGGATGTGATTTTACACAAAGATCGCGAAGAGCGCGAAGTTTCCGGAATTCAAACCCTTGTGCCTTCAAGTGGGTTGAACGTTTACCAATAACGCAATACCCCGCAGCTTGGTCCGCAATCCGGGGAGTCGTTGCTGGCTCGCACGATCAAAAGGCAGGTGCCCGGCAAGGGCCTCGTTGAAAAATGGATCTGCAAGAAGCCCGGCAATCGAGGTGGCGACGTAATTCCTTGATGCCCCGGGAGCATTTCCTACCTCGGACACAATGTTTTCCCGGCCATCGATCACCGTAATGAAATCCTCCATATCGTGACTCCCATAATAGTCGGCATCGCCCCGGTCGAGAAAGGCCGCATGCTTGGTCGCCAAAAACGCTACTGGCGAAATCAGGCGCAGTGAAACTCCCGCAAACTGGCACACCGTGGCGGACGCAAGGGCCTCGGCAAACCATTGTGTGTTGATCCCAAGAAACGATCCGGAGACAGGCATGATATCCACTGCCAGATGCTCGCCCAAAAGCCAACGGCAGCGCGGAGCGCCCACTCTGGTATCGTGCGCAAAACCGAGTCCACGCAGCCGGGTTTCGATATCCGCGTAACGTCGGGCAGCGACCACTTCGAGAATCACGTCGACGTCATCGGTCGGACGTGCCGGAGAAAGGGCCGGGTGGTCGAGGAGCAGATTGACGATGGCGCCACCGGTAAATGCGTAATCGAGCTGAAGCGCGTCGAGCCGTTCGGCGACAATGCGCAAAGGTCCGAGTTTAATTGCTGAAAACATCGGCAGATGGAGGGGATAAGGGACGCAAGCGTTGCTTGAGTTCGGCCGCTGCCCGCGAGCGTTCACGCGCCCGGCCGATGCGGAGGACATCCGTCAGGGCAAGCAGGGCGTAGAGACCGGAATTATTCCGGGCGGCATGAGGCGCGCTTGGATAAAGAGGCTCCACGGAGGCCCCTTGCACGGAACCATCCGGGTCCGGCCAGACAGGAGGCATCTGCTCGATCGTCTCGAATTTCCCATCCATAACAGGTGCAGCCCATGCGGTGGGAATTCCACGGGTGATCTCTTTGGCATGGATCGGAAATGCGTAGGGCACACCGTTGATCAAAAACTGGTACAATGCCTCCTTCCGTACGCTGCGCGTATCGGGCTCCATCAGGCGGGCGTGGACCAAGCGACGTACGCAAGCGTGGACTTCCGAAGCGCTCATGCCAAGCAAACGGGCCAGTTCCGCATAAGGTTTCAGGTGATCGTCCTGACAGAGTGCAAGAGCGACAAAGATATCCTGCGGCTTTGTAATCATATGGATACGCTATTCGCGAATCACGAATGGTCAATCTTCAAGATCTCACACAAAGACGCAAGGGCTTGCCGACCCTCCCCTTCGCGCTCTTCGCGATCTTTGTGTAAAGCCAGGAAACCTCCGGGATACTGGAGGCCAAGGATTCCCGGACGGGATTTTCCCGGTTTTGGCGGGTTTGGCAAAAGTCCCGGTTGCGCCCGGACCGAGGCTGGGGCATCGGTGTAGATCCTGTTTTTCCCTGCGCCATCACGATGCTCTCGCGTTGTTTCAGTCTCTCTTTCTGCCTTTGCCTGCTGCTCCCTGCCGGCCTCCTCGCGCAGGATCTCGATGATTACGAACTGCCCTCCGACGAGGATATTGCGGAAGTCGTCGATGCCGTGCAATCGCACCTTTCGCCGGAAGCGCAGGCGGCGGCCGAGACGGCTGTCAATCGCATGGTCGGGCAGGCATTGCAGGATGGCACGCTCGAAGACCTCGCCCGGCTGCGTCCGCAGGCAGAGGCGTTTCTCAATGAGGTGCGCCAGTATGCGTGGGCCCAGCCTTACGCGGACTGGCTGCTGGCACGGCTCGATTACCTGTCGATGGCCGGCGACGCGCTCGCCCGCGCCCGGCTGTCGTCCCCGACCCGGCCCGGCGGGACGGTTCCCGGCCCCGGCGTTCCCCCTGCGAAGCCGCAGCGGACGGCTGCGGAGATTGCCCGGGATCTCGAGGCGTGGAAAACCCGCCTGGCCGCGCGTCCCGCGCCGGCGCGGGCGAGCAAGTGGGTGGGCGAGGTGAAAACGGTTTTCACCCGCGAAGGCGTGCCGTCGGAATGGGTATGGCTGGCCGAGGTGGAATCGTCGTGGAACCCGGAAGCACAGAGCCCGGTCGGCGCGCGGGGCCTGTTCCAGTTCATGCCGAAGACGGCCGAGCACATGGGATTGTCGCTCGATCCGGAAGACGAACGCCTGCAGCCGGAAAAGAGCGCGGAGGCGGCGGCGCGTTATCTGCGGCGGCTCTACCGGCGTTTTTCCTCATGGCCGCTCACCCTCGCCGCCTACAACGCGGGCGAGGGACGGGTGGCGCGGCTGCTGCGGAAAAAGGAGGCCGGCACGTTCGAAGCCATCGCCGACGCGCTGCCGGTGGAGACCCAGATGTATGTGCCCAAGGTGCTCGCTACGGTGGAGTTGAGAGAAAAAGTCGATCCCCTGACACTGCCGGGGCCGAAGCCCGGGCCATAGAGCCCACGGAACACACGGAAAGGAGCCAAGCTTCGCTCCCCGTGTTTTCCTTCCGTGTTTTCCGTGTGTTCCGTGGGCAAAAAATCAGCTCTTCGTCTCGATGCGGACGGTTTTTACCGCAACGCGTTCGATCGGCGTGCTGTTTTCGCCGCCGCCGCCCGCCTTGGTCGGCATGGTGGCGATTTTTTCAAGGACGTCGTCGCCGGCCACGAGTTCGCCGAAGGCGGTGTACTGGCGGTCAAGGAAGCGGGCGTCGCCATGGCAGATAAAAAACTGGCTGCCGGCGGAGTCGGGGTTCGCGGCGCGCGCCATCGAAATGACGCCGCGGACGTGCGACTTCGTGTTGAACTCGGCCTTGATCTTGTAACCGGGGTCGCCGGTGCCGGGGAGGCCGCGCGCGCCTTCCTTCGTGTTGGGGCAGCCGCCCTGGATCATGAAGCCCTTGATGATGCGATGGAACGCGGTGCCGTCATAAAACCCCTCGCGGGCGAGTTTCTTGAAATTCTCAACGGTCTTCGGCGCGACGTCGGGCCAGAAGGCGATGGTGATGTCGCCATAGGCGGTGGAGATGACGGCGACTTCCTGTTGGGTGGTGTTGCTCATGATATGGGAAACCCGGGAGCGAGAAGTCTCCGCGCCCGCGTCGCAAGGCAGAAGTCGGGCGAGGGCGGGCGGGGG
>JAISAX010000739.1 GCA_031266495.1 Opitutaceae bacterium | reverse complement strand
CCTCATGCGATCCCGCGGCGAGCTGCCCGCAGGCACTTCGCAGGCATCCCGCCGCTCCGTCACCCGACCCTTTTCATTCCCCTCCCTCCGACCCTTTTCAACCCTTTTCCCGGCTCCTGGGGGGGGGGGGAGTTGCCAGCGCGCTCCCGCGTTCGCGCAGTTGCCAACGCGGCAGACTCCGCCACAGTGCGAAGGCATGCCAATGACATTGCAACAGATCATGACGGAAGCACGCCAATTGCCGCGGGAGCAAATCAGCGAACTCTTTGATCTGCTGTTGGCCGAGTCATTCGCACAGCCCGATCCCGACGTGGAGCAGGCGTGGAAGGCCGAAACACGACGCCGTGTGGCGGAAATCGAAAGCGGGGCGGTGAAGGGGTATCCCCGGTGAGCAGGTCATGGCCGAATCAAGAAAAATCGTCGGCCTGTGAAGCCGTTTGTCTTTCACCCCGAGGCCCGTCTGGAACCGATCGGTCCCGGGCCGGTGCGGACATGCCGCTCGCCATCCAATCCGCCTCCCCGCCCTCCCCTGCCCTGCGCCAATGGCGCGACGCGGATCTGGCGCCCTTCGCCGCGATGAACGCGGATGCCGACGTCATGCGGTTTTTCCTGAAACGGCTGACTCACGACGAAAGCGCCGCGCTCATGCAGCGGTTTCGCGACGGCATCGACCGGCGCGGCTGGGGCCTGTGGGCCGTCGAGGTGGACGGCGAACTTGCCGGGCTCACCGGTTTGAACGAGCCGTCCTGGGAAACACACTTCACGCCCTGCGTCGAGATCGGCTGGCGTTTCCACAAAAAATTCTGGAGCCGCGGCATCGCGTTTGCCGCGGCCAGCCAGGCGGTGGCTTATGCGCGCGACACGTTGCGACTGTCTGAGCTGGTGTCGTTCACAACCGAAACCAACCTGCGCTCGCGCCGGTTGATGGAGCGGCTGGGTTTTTCCCGCAATCCGCACGACGATTTCCCGCATCCTGCCGTGCCGGAAAATCACCCGCTGCGTCCCCATGTGCTGTATCGCAAGCGATGGTTTTAGCCCGACTCCTGCCCCGGCCTCTCCAAGCCTCGTTTCCGTTTCGGCGCGTCAACCGCCCAGTTCGTTTGCAGGCCCACCCGGTAGGCGCGTGGCGTTATGCTCGTGTGCTTGCGAAAAACGTGGATGAAATACGCCGGGCTCGTGAACCCGCACGTCCATGCAATCTCGGCGATATTGTAACGCGGATTGGTCAGTAACTCGCGTGCCTGCACGATCCGCTCCGCCACAATCCATCCCGCCAGCGTCACCCCGCGTTCCCCGTGAAATCGCCGGGACAAGTGCGCCGCCGAGCAACCCAGGTCCCTCGCCAGTTTCGCGACCGTAAGCCCCGGATCGCCCAGCCGCGCGTGCGCCAGCTTTTCCGCCTCCCTGACCAGCGACGACGCCTCCGGCACCGATGGCGGCGCGTGCGCGGAGTGACGTTTCAACTCACTGAGCACGGTCAACAAAAACGCCTCCAGTAATGCAGCCACGTAACGCGCCCGATCTCCCGCCCCGATCCCGTCCGACGCCGCGATTTCGTCAAGATGATGAAACGCGGCGCAACTCCGCTGGCTGCGCAGATCCGTTGTCTCGTATCCCCGGATACGCTTGTCATTGTCCATCCGTCCCCGATGAAGCAGCAAACCATCCCGCGCGTGCATGCATACGAGCACGTCGTAAACCGTGCGCCGGTTGACCGGCGTCTCGGCATGAGGCACCCCGGCTGGCATCACGCAAACCTCGTGTGTCGCCAGCCGAAACTCATCCGCCGGACATACGAAGTCCGTCGCCCCTCCTGTCTGGATAAACAACTCCGGCGTCGGATGAAAATGCGCCGCCGGTCTCGGCCGGTGCAATCCGGCGGCGATCGGGATGCGCACCCGCAGTTTCTCCGCGCGCAGTCGCCCCAGCACGCTGCGCAAGTCGTGATCAAGCCGGCGGTGAGTGGCATCAGGAAAAGACATGGTCAGAAAAGTGATATTTTTCTAACTGAAATGCAATCAGGCAGGCTTGTCCCTCCCGCACGCCAGACCAGGATTTCCCTCCGAAGCAACCCCGCCGGTCCCGCCGCCAGAACCATAATCACGACACCAACCACGACATGCCACCCCGACCGGTAATCCCACTCCTGATCGCACTCCTTCTCCCTGCGTTCACCTGCGCCAGTCTCGCGACAGCCCGGTCCGCCCAACCCTCATCTCCATCCCGGACAACTACCGGGCGTCCGCTGCAAGACCCGGAATGGATCGACCCCGAAACCGGACACCGCGTCGTCCTCTGGTCTCGCCTCCCCGGTCGCGGCAACACCCTTTATTTTCACCAGCATGCCTTCACCGAAAAAGGCGACCTCTTCGTCTTCTACAATACCAGCCCCGATGGCCGCCGACGTCTCCATTCGCTCAATCTTGCCACCCGCGAAATCACCCGCCTCAACGATCGCGACACCAGTTGGTATTTTTTCCCGCAAGTCGCCCCCAGGGCCCGCCAGCTCATCGTACTCAGCGGCAATCAGGTGCTCGCCATCCATCTCGACACGCAAAAATCCCGTCTCGTCTCCACAATCCCGCAAGAGTGGACCAGCGGACGTGGCTGGGCGCTCAACAGCGATGAAACCCTCCTTGCCGCCTGCGCCGTGATCGGCGAACGCGAACTCACCCGCGCGCTCCCGCCCGAAGGCCGTCTCCGCAAAACCATGGAAGCCGGCCTGCACAACATCCTCTACACCATGGACCTCAAGAGCGGCGAAATCCGCGTCCTGCTCGAAACGCGCAAACACTGGCTGGGCCACTGCCAGTTTTCGCCCGCCGATCCCGCGCTCCTCATGTATTGCCACGAAGGCCCCTGGCGCATCGTCGAGGACCGCATGTGGACCATCCGCACCGACACCGCAAACCCCGTTCCCAAACCCCTCAACCCCGCCCTTCTCCGCGGCGTCGAAGCCAACGGTCATGAATTCTGGGATACAGATGGCGGCGGCGTCTGGTTCGACCAGTGGATCTACAACGATGCCCTCCCCGACTCCAAAACCGATGCCCTCGGCGGACGCGATTTTTACCTTGCCCGCGTCAATCTTTCCGACGGCGTCATGACACACAGATATCCGGTTAATAAATACGCATGGTCCTATCACTACGCGATCTCCCCCGATCGCGCGTTTTTTGTTGGCGATGGCAATCACTCCGGTCCCGGAAGCTGGATATACCGCTACACACCCGCGCCCGGCGCCCGGGAACCGGCCAAGCCAGCCTTCGCCATCGACAAACTCGCCTCCCTCGCCGGCAACAAATATCCACTTGAACCCAACGTCCGCTTCACCCCCGACGGCAAGTGGATCGTTTTCCAAAGCAACGCCAGCGGCGACAGTCAGGTTTACGCCGTCGAACTCGCGAAACCATAAAACCACGCTCTCTTTCCGTCTCCCGCCTCCCCTGCCCCTACCCATGCACATGCCCATACACACATCGCTCCCCATGGCCGCTCGCCACAAATGCCCCCGGACCCGCCTCCGCGCCTTTACGCTCATCGAGCTGCTCACTGTCATCGCCATCATCGGCATTCTGGCCGGCATTCTCATCCCCGCCGCGGGTGCAGTCCGCAAGACTGCCCGCGCCGTCACCTGCACCAATAACCTTCGTCAGATTTTTTTCGCCATCCAGCACTGGGCCACCGAGCACAAAGGTTTCTACCCGCCCGCCGCCGCATCCACCCTCCCCGGCGAAAACTGGGACGGCAACGGCGGCGGCATGTGGTTTCAACGCACATCCCCCTTCACCGCCTGGCTGCTCAACGATTCCGGCCACGCCAGCCGGATGTTTGTCTGTCCCGAAAACATCGATACATCCGCCAATGCCACCACCGGCATCGGATTCGGGTATCCTTATGTTGCCAACTACCACATCCTCTACGACAGCAACAAACCGCCCCGGAACATCAACAGCACACTCCCGTTCTCCACACTCATCATGCTCGCCGATTCCTCCACCGGCACGGACTGGGGACGCGGATTCAACGACCCGAACAGCGGATGGGGACGCATCGGCGAACCGCACCGCGGCAAAACCAACATCCTCTGGTGCGACGGCCACGTATCGCTGAAACCGAAAAACGAACTCACCAGGGACAACTGCAAACCTGTCCCCTGACGCGACGCCGTTCGCCGCCTCCCCCCCCCCCCCCCCACACACACACCACCGCTCATCCTGACAGCCCGCCATTCCCGCGCCGCGCAATCCCGCCGCGTCCGATGCCATTCTGACTCCCTCTTTTTGCCCGTAACCCACACCCACACCACCATGCAAATCACAACACACCAACAAACCGCCCGCGTTCACCGCTCCATTCGCGCCAGTCGTCGCCACATGGCAGTGCTCGCCCTCGGTTCCGTTCTCGGTCTCGCCGCCGCTCATGCCGCGCTTCCCGAGCCGCTGATCCGGTTCGACTTCACAAATGGCGCCCTCGCCAACACCGGCTCCATCACCAACACCAACCTCACGATCAACGCCCCCGCCATCCTCAGTCCGGACAAGGCCGGCGTCTCCGGACTTTCCGGCGACTACGCCTTCACCAACACCGCCGCCAGTGGCATGGGCTCCTCCGCAAACGAGACAGGCCGCGATGGTGTTGCCACCGCGCCCTTCACCCTCGCCGCGACGAACACGTTCACCATTACCGGCTGGTTCAACGCCGGGACAACGCTCGGCTCCGCCGCCCGCATTCTCCAGAAAACGAATACAAGCTCCGGCATCAACCTCTACGGCAACAACGGCGCGCTTGCCGTGGAAATAAACGGCAAGGCTGCCGTCTCCTCCGACGCCGTTTTTGGCGACACCGGAAAGTGGGTCTTCTTTGCCCTCACGTATTCATGGAGTACTGACAACAGCCAGGGCATCGTGAACTTTTATGTCGGTTCGACGGCAGCCGGCGGCATCGCCACGGCAGGCACTGTCGCTGCCGCCAGTGGCACGGGAGCACTCGCCGCGACCACCAGCGATCTCCGCATCGGAAACGACCCCGGTAAAACCCGCCCCTTCGATGGACTCCTCGACGACATCCGTATCTACGATGAAGCCCTTGACATTGCCCAACTCGACCAGATTCGCCTGAGCGCAGCGCCCATCCCCGAACCCTCGCATGTTGCCCTCATTGTCGGCGTCACCACCCTTGCCCTCGGCTGCGCCTGGCGTGCCCGCACAAACGGTAAGTAACTGATGATACGCGGATCCCCACGTAGGGGCTTCGCTTGCGAAGCCCGCGAGGACCTTTCGCAACGGGAGATTCGCCAATTCTCTCCGTCTGGCGCGGGCGTCGCAAGCGACGCCCCTACGGTCGATCCGCGTAACATCCGTACGTGGTGGGGGGGGGGGGGGGGGGGGGGGGGGGGGGGGGGGGGGGGCGGGCGGGGGGCCGCCCCCCGGCGGCCGCCCGCGCGCGCCGCCGCGCGCGGGGGCGGCGGG